>JAUWJE010000140.1 GCA_030607835.1 Candidatus Fermentibacterota bacterium
AAACCTCCTTACCCCGTTAATTCCGGATACCTGTGTCGTCCTACAATTGTAAATAATGTTGAGACATTCGCCGCTGTACCCCACATCATCCTCAATGGAGCGGAATGGTATCAGGATCTTGGAATTGGTGATTGTTCCGGTACTAAACTGTTCAGTATCTCGGGAGACATCGAGAATCCCGGTGTGTACGAACTGCCGATGGGTTCATCAGCAGGTGAACTGCTTGAAGCAGCGGGCACACAGGATGTGCAGGCTGTACAGGTGGGTGGAGCCAGTGGAGCGACAATCACTGCGGACGAACTGGAAAGATCTCTTTCGTTTGATGATCTGCCTCCCGGAGGATCGGTGATTGTTTTCAACAGCAGCCGTAACATGATGGATGTTCTTGAGAATTTCCTTGAATTCTTCGTGCATGAATCTTGTGGTCAGTGCACAACCTGTCGCGAAGGGAATGTGCGTCTGCTGGATGCTGCACACTTAATCAGAAACGGAGAAATCAACAGCATGGAGGATCTTGAACCATTCTTCCAGCTTGCAGAAATCATGAAACTCGGCAGTAAATGCGGACTTGGTCAAACATCACCAAATTGTTTCGTTGATATAGTCACGAAGTTCATTGACCTGCCAGACGGAAAGGGAGGTGTATAATGCCCAATATTTCCGTAACAATCAATGGCACCATAACCAGTGTCAGAGAGGGAGTCACGATCCTCGATGCCTGCGAAACCGCCGGTGTTGAGATTCCTACGCTTTGCTATCATCCTGACCTTTCCCTTGCAGGCAACTGCAGAATGTGTCTTGTTGAAGTTGAGGGTTGGAGAACTCTTACTATCGCATGTGTGACACCAGTCACTCCAAACATGGTTGTTCTTACTCATAGCAAAAAAGTCCGACATGCGAGAAGGACAGTGCTCAAACTCCTGCTTGCAAGTCATAATGTGAACTGTCCCGAGTGTGAGAGAAACAAGAACTGCGAACTGCAGGAGCTTGCAGAGAAACACAATATTACAAGCAATGAATATCAGACTTCACCAAAACCGGAATCCATAGAGGAAGTCAGCCCTGGCATAATGAGGGATAACAGCAGATGCATCATGTGTACTCGATGTGTCAGAACCTGTGAGGAATTGCAGAGTGTTGCCGTAATCAAACCGGTTGGCAGATCTTCCTCCGTCACTATCTCTACATTCATGGACCGCAGTCTTAACGATGTTCCATGTACTCAGTGCGGTCAGTGCATAGTCCGCTGCCCTACAGGCGCGCTGTTTGAAACATCAGAAATCAGACCTGTATGGGAAGCGATAGAGAATCCTGACAAATTCGTCGTGTTTCAGACCGCTCCCGCAGTGAGAGTCGGATTAGCGGAAGCGCTTGGACTCCCTATTGGCAGGTCAACGGGACAGATGGTTGCCGCCATTCGCGGTCTGGGAGTAGACAGAGTGCTGGATACCGATTTTTCTGCCGATCTTACAATCGTTGAAGAGGGTCATGAACTCATAAGCAAGCTGAAGAGAGTTCTTGTCGATGGAGATGAGAGTGTGGCTTTGCCGATGATGACAAGCTGTTCTCCAGGATGGGTAAAATTCATCGAACACAAGTATCCTGACCTGCTCCCAAATGTTTCAACATGTAAAAGCCCGCAGCAGATGTTCGGCGCTCTGGTAAAAACCTACCTTGCCGGCAAAGAAGGCGTAAACCCCGCTGATGTTGTAAGCGTTTCCATCATGCCGTGTACCGCAAAGAAATTCGAGAAGGAACGTCCTGAAATGTGTGACAGCGGTTACAAGGATGTTGATTACGTTCTCACAACCCGTGAACTTGCCAGGATGATCGATGAGGCAGGAATCGACTTCGAGAAAATAGCTGAAGAGAAATTTGACAAGTGGATGGGTGATTCTACCGGAGCGGGAGTTATTTTTGGTGCTACCGGAGGAGTCATGGAAGCCGCTTTGAGAACGGCCTACGAAATAATTTCAGGTCAGGAGATTCCATTTGACGGGTTGAATGTTGAACCTGTCAGGGGAATGGAAGGAATTAGAGAAGCTGCCATCACCTTGCCGGACAGGATGGCTACCGGTTTCGAATTCCTGGCCGGGGTCACTCTGAAAGTAGCGGTTGTTCATGGACTTGCCAATGCAAAGGTACTCATGGACAAGATCCAGGCCGGTGAAGTGGATTACCATTTCATCGAGATCATGGCCTGTCCTGGAGGATGTCTTGGGGGCGGCGGTCAGCCCATTCCGACAAACCCGGAGATAAGGCAGAAGAGGGCGGAGGCCATTTACGCGGAGGACGCTGCACTGCATTTCCGCAAATCACACGCTAACCCTGAAGTTCAGCTGCTCTATGCAGAATTTCTGAAGGAGCCCCTTGGTCACAAATCCCATGAGCTTCTTCATACTCACTATGTAAAGCGAGATTAGCAGGGGTCGGACGTCACTTGCGGCACTTAGACTTAGGGTCAGGTCCTGGACCTGACCCTAAACGCTTTTCAATCGACTGCTGTTTTCCTCAGGAATCTGTACGATCATACCATACAGGTTATTGATACTGTAGAAACCTACAGGGACATCATATCCGGGATGCACGATATGTACCTTTCAAGCGTAAGTAACAGAATGAATCAGATAATGAAGGTTCTTACTATCATAGCCACGATTTTCATTCCACTGACTTTCATCTCAGGCGTTTACGGCATGAATTTCAGATATATACCGGAGATCAACTGGAGGTGGGACTATTTCGTGATACTTGGGTTCATGCTGGCAGTAAGCACAGTAATGCTTTCATATTTCAGAAAGAAGAAACGGATCTAACCATTCGTATACGGTTTTAAACTTCGTAAGTGCCGCAAGTGACGTCCGACCCCTTAAGGTTTTGCTTGATCCAGAATGAAAGCGTAGACCCAGGTTATCTTATCTATCCACTGGAACCTTCCTGAAGCGCCCACATGTCCTGATCCCATATCTGTATAAAGCAGAAGGGGATTGTCATCAGTTTTCACATCCCTTAGCCTTGCAACCCACTTTGCAGGTTCCCAGTAACCAACCCGTGAATCATGCAGCCCTGCATACACAAACATGGCAGGATAATCAGTTTCTGTGACATTGTCGTATGGAGAATAACAAAGCATGTATTCATAGTAGACAGGATCGTTCGGGTTTCCCCATTCCCTGTATTCGTTGGTTGTCAGCGGAATTGTTTCATCGAGCATAGTCGTCACGACATCCACGAATGGTACCCCAGCAACCACTCCCTGCCAGAGATCCGGTCTCATATTGACTACTGCTCCCATAAGAAGACCTCCTGCGCTCTCCCCCATAGCGAAGAGAAGATCTTCATTACAATAATCCTCATCGATGAGATACCCGGCACAATCGATGAAATCAGTAAAAGTATTCATCTTATTCAGAAGTTTACCATCATCGTACCACTTGCGGCCCATCTCCTGGCCTCCTCTGATGTGAGCAATCGCGTAGACGAAGCCCCTGTCAAGCAGACTCAGTCGGCGGAAACTGAACAATGGATCAAGACTCATACCGTAGGAGCCGTAACCGTAGAGGAGCAACGGATTCTCCCCGACATGAAAAAGATCTCTCCTGTATACAAGTGAAATCGGAATTAGTGTACCGTCTCCGGCAGGTGCCCAGAGTCTTTCCGAATTGTAGAGTGCTGCATTGTATCCGCTCGGGATCTCCCTCTGCTTCAGAAGTGTTTCTTCATGCGTATGCATATTGTAATCGAATGTGGACCAGGGAGTTACCATGGATGTGTAACCGAAGCGGAGCAGATCGGTATCGAACTCGTAGTTGTGATTCGTATAAGCGAAATATGTTTCCTCACCGAAATCCACATAATGATCGGAGTTATCTGCAAGTTTGATCACTCTCAGCATAGTAAGGCCGTTATTTCTCTCGCTGAGAACAATGAATTCCCTGAATATATCCAGACCCTCCAGAAGAACATCCTGTCTGTGAGGGATGACTTCCACCCAGTTTTCCATCGAGGGTGATTCAATATCCGCTGTCATCAGACGGTAGTTCTCAGCTTCAAGATTTGTAAGAATGTGAATCTGTTCTTCCGAGGGATAAACTGAATACCTGAGGTTTTCAGTCCTGGGCTGGATTACAGCAAAGTTACCAAGCGGATCGTCTGTGTCCAGGAACCAGACCTCTGAGGATTCCATGCTGGAAGTGTCCAGTAATATAAAATCACCCGATCTGCTTCTGAAGACCCATGGCCAGAACATTGGATCATCCTCAAATAGAACCAGCTCCTCTTCAGTTGAGCCCAGTTCTCTTCTCATTATCCTGTCAGTCCGGTTAGTGGCATCGAGATGACCGAAAAAGAATGTCCTGCTGTCATTTGCCCAGGCTACCTCTCCTGATGCGTTCAGAACTCTGACATCCAGCATCTCTCCGGTGACAAGGTCCTTGAAGAGGATCGTGCATTGGTAGTTGCCCATCGTATCCACAGAGAAGGCCAGAATATTGTTATCCGGGCTTACGCTCATATCCGCTATATTGAAGTAAGAATAACCATCTGCAAGTTGATTCATATCAAGAAGCATCTCCTCCGGAGATTCAAGGCTTCCTTCTTTCCTCATGTAGAGGGGATACTCGCTATCCTGTTCGAAAACCGTATAGTAATAGTACCCGTTTCTGAAGTATGGAACGGATTCGTCCTCCTGTGGTATTCTTGCTAGTATTTCGTTGTAGAGCTCCTCACGGAGGGCTTCCGTGTGTGCCAGCATCTCCTCCATGTATGAGTTCTCCTCTTCAAGATAGGTCAGAACATCAGGATTCTCACTGTCTCTAAGCCAGTGATATTCGTCGATCCTAACATCTCCGTGAACGATCAATTCAATTGGACAGGCTTGTACATCTGGAGGTTGTATATCCTCAGATGATGCCGATGCGTTAAAGAGAACGCCTGCGATTACACAGTAGCAAATCGATACTTTCATGGATTCCTTTCCCATTGTGCTGATTGGAAAGCAATAAACACAAATACACCTGAAATATATTTATAATAATACAGGTATCCTGCATGAAGAACTATGCGTTATAGGTTGAAGAAGTGTGGTCTGTCCCCGTCAGCTCTTTCTTCTGCTCAGAAATCTATCCGCAGGGCTGGTTACCCTCAGGGCGCTTCTCTTCTCGGCAAGTTTCATGTAGGGAGTAATCATGGATGGAGTTGATATTCCAAGAAGATTGCGTACGAGTTTTCTGTCCGTTCCGACTTCAAGCATATGAACCGCGAAGCTGTGTCTGAGCCATCCCAGCGTTGCCCGTTTATCAATACCTGCTGCAAGCATGGCTTCAGCAAATGATCTTTGAATAGTTCTCGGAGAAATACAACTTGTTTTTCCCCTGCCGGGGAACATCCAGGGAGAATCATCCGTTCTCGTCTCGATGAAGTATTCAAGGATATCAGCTATTGAACCTGCCAGGATAGTGTCTCTTAAATGCTCCCCATCCATATCGTTTACATGGATGACCAGGTTCTCGAAATCCACTGCATTTCTCAGAAGATGAGTTGCTTCACCGACTCTCAGACCTGAAGAGTAGATAAGCATCAATGCGAGCCTGTACTTCAGTTCATGAACATTTGCAAAAATATTCTTGATCTCGTCTCTGGTGAAAATTCCATGGAGTGGTATTTTCTTGGAGATAAGACCAGGACCCGGGAGGGGGTTGTTTTTATGAAGAACATG
>JAUWJE010000018.1 GCA_030607835.1 Candidatus Fermentibacterota bacterium
CCATAATCGTACTCCTGCCTTGAGCCATCCGGAGGATATCCTCTCCAGATGCCTGCTCCTCCCTTTGCTTCCATCATGTACAGTTCCCAGATGATGGAGAGGCTTGCCTCCCTGTTAACCCATGAGCTTTCAGGAGTTTCCTGTCCTGCTTCAAGTTCAAGTGAAAGCGGTATACCGAACAGCCAGGGTTCCCTGTATCTGAGACTGGCGTTCAATCCTCCCCAGTCGGTCGTTCGGGCTGATATCTCAAGTTCTCTTGCGGTACCTGCAAGATTCAGGAAAAGAACCTCACCTCCGCCTTCCAGATCATCCCCGTCCCACCCCATCGCGGCAGCAAAATGACCGGAACGCCCTTCCTGAAGATTCTGTATCAGTACAAGGTTTCCCAGTTCTCCCAGAAACAGTGATGTTGCGCCTGTGTGATCAAGAAATCTGAGTCGCTCAAGCCTCCTGAGCCATGAATCCACTGCTTCCCTGTCATAGATGTCTCCGGGTTTCATACTGAGCAGTCTTGTAAAGACTTCAGGACGAGTCCCTGGGGCGCCTTCTATCCGAATCTCCTCGAGAGAGGCGTGCCTTCCCGGAACTAGATTAACTACAAGCGTGTCTGCTGAGGTGAAAAAGAACCCGGCACCAGCGAACGGATAACCTTCTTCAAGATACCATTGCAGTATTCTTCCCTGAAGAACCGCTACGGATGAATCGGACGCAAGGACCGTATCTATACCAAGCTCTGATATGTTCGGAATAGGAGGACTGCCTCTGAAATCAACTGAAACAGGATGAGCACCATCTGATTCAGCCATTATCAGAAGCAGAAGCAGACAGAGCATCTAGAAATTCACCGTCCCTTCCAGCCCGGCTCTCTGGGTCCAGTCGCTGCCGGAGGGCTTTCTTCCCCAGTAGTAGACTCTTATGTCGAATCCTGAGGATATGCTTTTGCCTACTCTGGCAGATGTTCGCCAGGAGAGCCCGGAATCATTGCCGTCAAAAAACCATACGGGAAGATCATCATCTCCGGGGATGTATCCCGCGGTAGCCATCGCGTAAGCTGTCCAGCCTCCACCAGTTAAGGAGAAGTGAGGTCCCGCCTCAAACATATTGTTGCGAAGACTTGAAATGACCTCTTCGCGAACGTCTATAGCTGCCAGAATACCTGGCTCCACTCCTGGAAAAATCTCAATGGATGGATCGACGGCAATCCGCAAACCACGGATGTCTCTGGGGGAATAGAGTTCTTCCTCTTTTCTCCAGAGTCTGCCGGAACATTCGATTACCAGAATCCTCGAGGGATTCAGCGAAGGCGCTGCTTCAACGGACCAACTTCTTTCCTCCCTCAACCCTGATCCACTGTAGGAAATCCTCTCGTTTCTCAGCTTGCCGATAAAGGTCAGTCTCCTGAGAAGACCGGTTTCCCACTGGAACCAGGGGGATAATTCGAGGCTGTATCCTCCCTCTTCCTCAGTATCAAATGCACCAATGAGAGAAAGTGTTCTCAGACGATCATCAGCACCGCTGGAAGAAAGCCTTAGAACACTGTTCAGTCCGGACGATTCTCCCGTTGTTGATAAGGTTGTTTCAAGAGAGGCAGATGTTACTGCGCCACCAGCGCCTCCAGGCTGGTAACTTATATTGTAGTCTCCATCAGGATCAGGATAATACTGACCTGTCTCAGAGTCATAACTGTAGTTTCCTTCTCCCTCACCTGCCCATATATATATTACATCAAGTGATCTGCTTATCGTTCCGGACCCGTTGTAGATACTCTCTATCCAGACAGATCCGAAAGTACCTCTGACGGATGCAGTAATAGCGTCAGCTTGCAGTTCTCCACCCATATCATATGATGTTGAGGAGTGCTCAATACTTCCTCTGTACAGGAGAACGCCGGTTAGACCGGATCCCTCAAGTCTCGCTCTCCAGACATTGAAAGGACCCACCGACGTTCCTCCAGAACGTGAATCATCCTGCAGTTCAAATCGAATCAACCCTCTGCCCGAACCCTTCTCGAGGGACAGACCGACATAACCGGTCTTTACGCTTCCGGACAGGCTGTCACTCCAGGATTCCTCTGTGCCGCTCAGCCCTCCGAATGGTTTCAGGGTACCGGACAAAGGCATGGCTGACACTGATAAACCGGATGATTCCCCCGGTTTTATCTGATTCGTATCGTTCCGTTTGAGGTATACGCCGCTGATAAACACACCAATGTTTCCCGGATTGGTGTTTGATAAGGCACGATATCGCTCAAGTATGCCGCCTTCCTCCATGAATCTTCCTGATGCAGTCACAAGAAGTCCCTCTCCTCCGATGCTGATCTCAGCAATATTATCCTTTCCCCGATAATCCGGAGGCAGAGACCAGGCGGAGATGGAGCTGTCAGCCTCAAGCTCATCAGGAGGTTCATAACCTGATGTTACCAGGATACCCCTTAGGCCCAGACCGGGACCATTCTCCCAGAAATCAAATGACATGTTCCCCCGAAGACAGGTTCCCTCTCTGGTTGTGGCATCTGAATTGAACAGGTTTCCCGTTCTCCCTGACACGACGGTTTCAAGTTCACCATTGAACGCATCGGAGCTGTATTCAACGCTGATGCCCCCGGTCCTGTAACCGCTCGGAATCTGGATGTACTGCCTCGGAAGATGGGTTCCACTTCCCTCCCCGAGCCAGAGATATCCTCCAATCGAAGAATCATAAATGTAGTCACCCGACCCCGATGGAGGTCGATTGAATATTACCTTCCAGTCTCCCTGCCCCGGGCCTTCGAACACATAGTGTTCGAGACTGTCCTTACTGTAACTTCCGTTCCCCGATCCGACATTGGTCGCACCATCTATCCATGCTTCAGAAGGGTCTTCCCCTGCGTTGCTGAGAACATTTACAGCTTCATCCGTCAGAATGAATCCAAGGGGGGATTCTCTGTCATCTTCAGCGAAAAATCCCTTGAATCCAATCTTCAGACCTCCTTCTGAATGAGTCATGGATGTGGTGACAAGATCCTTTCGAAAACCATCACCTCGCTGAGAGAACGTTATCTCGACTCTCTGGTCATGCCTTATAAGCCTGTTTGAAGTAAAAGTAATCAATCCCGCGGTGTATTCCATCTCGTAATCAGATGTTGCTCCGCGCTCCATGGTTTCACCATCCAGCCAGACCTTTTCACTGCCTGGGACAATCTCCCATCCCGATGTAATATCATAAGGTCCCTGAATCCCCTCTTCGGTGAAGAATACAGTTCTCTGCCTGGAATCCCCGGAAGTTCCATATCCAGCGGAAGCCAGCAAGCGTGAAGAGATACTCCCTTCCAGATCGACACCGCTGACTTCGCGACTCCATACAAGCGGACCTGCCTGCTCAGTTCCGCTTACCCACTCCATATCTCCCAA
The DNA here is from genome assembly GCA_030607835.1 of Candidatus Fermentibacterota bacterium. Taxonomy (GTDB): domain Bacteria; phylum Fermentibacterota; class Fermentibacteria; order Fermentibacterales; family JCC-6; genus Aegiribacteria. The sequence goes on from JAUWJE010000018.1 coordinate 3,390, forward strand.
ACGAGCTCTCCAGGAGCCGCCATCAACCAGGAAGAAGATCCGGTCAAGTTGCGAGACAAGTTCGGAGGAATACGGACCGGTGGACAGATTTCGATCAGTGATACTTCCCGATACGGTAATTCCAGGTGCTGCAGTTCCCTCAACAGTAATTCTGGTTCCCTGGTCCAGCCCTCCTCCGTCACCAACGGAAAATCCGATTCTCTTGGATCCGGATATGTAAAGGCCATGCTCCTGAACCGGGCTGAAGGTGCGATCGGACATCAGATTAACAATCCTGTTCTCAGCAAATTCAATATCAAGTTTAATCGAAGAAGGAATATCCAGGGGCAGTAGATCGAATTCCAGGAAAACTGTATCTCCAGGCTCAGGGTGTGGATTCAACAGAATTCCAGTACGAAGACCTGACACACCTGAAGAAGCGGAAAGCGTATCTCCATCCACAACAGCAATAATCGATCCAGGTTCAATCCAGAGTGAATCATTCAGCTCAATGAACCCCGATCCATCACTTTCGAATTCCATTGTCATGGATGCAGCAAGCATAACTGCGGCAGTGAGTATACTCACCTCAATATCAGGACTTCCCCTCTTCCAGGCGACCAGAGTACATATCGATTTCCATCCGGAGAACAGGATATTCTTCTGAATCCTCCCCTTTCCGGGATTAGAAATACCTCTTCACCGTTAACTGAAAGGATACTGTCACTCCTTAGAGCCATCAGTTCATCAGCGGACAGTACCCATGCTCCCGGACCCGGAAGTCTATCCGGCGTACTGTACTGATTAAGCAGATATGATTCGGTGTCACTGGAATAGACTGCCAGATTTCCGGATGCGGATAACTGCCCGTTACCTGAGCCTTCAAGCCTGACCAGAATATCAGCTGGTTCTTTCATGGAACTGATTATACCGTCTGCTTTCGAAACATAGAGAATGGCAAATCCCGCTATACAAATGTCTCCGGGGCGACCTCGTGAATCGATATATTCAGCCGTTTCCCCTGCAACATCAATATGAAAGATTTTACCTGAAAGCTCATCTGAAACGTACCAGCCCCATCTTTCATCAACACAGAATCCACCGGGAAGCATAACATCCTGCAGATCATACTCTGTAACTGTCTCATCTGGATGGTAGACAAGCAGGTGTGGCAGCCCGGGCAGAAGAATGTGAACATTTCCTTCCATATCAATCTCCGCGTCAATGATTTCCTCCGGTACGGTCAGATAGCTGCTTTCCGGATGAAATGGTTCCGCCTGTGATATGGGACAGATAAACAGAAGAAGAACAGTCAGGAAAAGGAAATTATTACCGCACAACGGTAAACGAGCCGGTTTCAATTGTTTTCCCGAAATTGAATTTGAAGAAATATATCCCTGAAGCGAGGGAAGAAGCTCCGGTGTACGCAAGAGTCGTTTCTCCATTAACAGTATTTCCGAAATTCACACTCTCCACATGTTCACCGGACAGTGTAAATATCGATAGAACAGCATCTCCTGCGTTTGAGTAGAACTGAAAATAGAGAGTTCCGGTACATGGTTGAGGATAGAATGTGAATTCCCCCGACGAATCAGTAATCGATCCGGAGGAAACATCAAGATCAAGCCCTGCGAATGATCTGCAGAGAAGCAGGACAGTACCGGAAGCAGGAAGAGCTACAGCAACATCGTTTGCAGCGCCGGTATCCAGTGGCTCAAGTTTTTCTCCGGCAGCGTCGAACACATATGCGCAAAGGTCTCCAAGCCCTGAAGCTGTCGCACGGAAACTTCCGGTTAGTCCACTGCCAAGTTCATAGTATTTCCCCTGATAGGAAAACATGTGCTTCCCATAATCCGTATATGGATCGTTCAGTACCTGACCGGTATAGTCCATACCCCGTCTGTTGCCTGGATTTGATGTGTCGTAATCAGCAATTCTGAATGCTTCCCATCCGTATTTTCCATTTCCGAAATCAGGATCATCTATCCAGCATGCCAGCATCCAGTCCTGCAGAATAGCGTTCATATCAGGATCAATTCCTGTAACATCGCTAATAGCCTGCTCCAGTCCCGAAACTCCGCTTTCTGACGTTCGAAGAGACCGATAGAGAAAATCAGTACCGCCGTAGTTTTCATACAGGTATGAGATGAAGAGAAATCCGGCACCGTATCCGGCAACGTATTCTATGCTGCCATATGGTAGATTTGTCCACTTGACGGGAGTTACTCCTCCGGCTTCCAGAAAAGTCTCCACCTGAAAAGCAGGATATCCACAAACATATACACCTGCCTGTGCCTGATTCTCAATTACCCAGAGTTCCTCTGAACTGAAAGGTTCGATTCCCCATTGGATGAGATGTACAAGTTCGTGGGAAGCTACACAGGAGGCATCATCTGCATCACTGGGGTAACAATCAATATACAGCATTTCCACTTCGTTGGAATGACCACCGTAGTAGAGATAGGCTTCAGTTTCGGTGAACTGATTGTAGGGACTGAAGAATCCCGCAATATACGCTCCGCCCTGCGAGGGATCGAAACCATCTCGGATATCAAGCACGAGAAAGTAAATTTTCGGATCTCCGTCGATTGCGTCAGGAGGTTGTCCGAAGACATCAATATTCGTTTTGACGATACCGCCCGGTCCCGAAGGAGTGCTGTCTTCAAGAGCTGCGGCGAATATATCCACATCATCCTGATCGTAGTGACCAACATCCCACTGGGTATCCTCAACAAAAATATAGGTGTGCTCTCCAACGAACCTGCAAGTTGCGGCAGTAAGGTAGAAAACAGGAGACTCAGTACTGTGATCAATTGACCAGAAGTTTATCGTGTCCCCGATCTCATGTCCTGAATCGGTCTGCAGAGGACCGGAAGGTCTGAAAGATGGGTCATGGCGCCTGTCTATCTCCATAATGCGGGGTACAAGCGGAGTTCCATCAATTCCCCATGCAGCAGGATTCGAGGCAGGCAGCGCAATTGCCAGGAGAAGCAGAATCATCAGAATCTGGCTCCAATCGTAAACCGTACCGATGAGAAATCACGTCTTTCAGGAAAATCAAGGGATGTATATATCCCCGGTTCAGTCTCATCCAGAAGAGCGGCATCGATAACGCTTACCACTCTGTTCACCAGCGCGAATGCAGCAATGTACATGCTTCGTCTGCACCACTGCTTGCTCTTACTCAGATGCTCAGCGAAATCCAGTCTCGAAGCTTCCGATGACCAGAACCAGCCATCATTGCCATACCTTGCGTGGGATTCATAGTAATTTCTCTGGGCATCAGGATCGTCAGGGTAGTAATACCTTGCTAATCTGTGGATATAGTCATTGTATTCAGCGCTGGAGGAGAAATCAGCGACATCATCCATAAACTGATTTGATCTGCCTGATATTGATATTCCGGCTTCTTCCATTGCCAGCCATCTGTAATCGTTTCTGTTAAATGTTCCTTCAAGGTATGACAGACCCACGCCAATCCAGGTCACGGTTTCCACGCCCATGAATACGATACCCCGCGTAGAATGTCCCATATGCATCTGTCCCCATCCGGGAAGCAGAGCAGAGCGAAAGAGAGCACCCTTTCTGGAGCTTGAAACAGCGTCTGCCAGGCCGGGAATTGCGAGGAGTACGGAAAACAGGATCGCTGTTCTTATTCTCATCAGTGGACCACCGCCGCGTGAAAGAGAGCATCTGTGGAGCCCTCATCATTCGATATGTAAAGGTTGACAAAGTACACTCCCGGAGCAAGATCCCGAGTATCCCAGTTAACCTCCCAGGAAGCTCCTCCCGGAGCTGATCCTGATTCATAACAGACCAGGTCACCACCCATGTTGAATATTCTGATCTCCCAGCTGCTGTCTTTACCCGGATGGAATCTAATGATCCCATTTCCTGATCGTACCGGGTTTGGATAAACGTAGAATGAACCGCTTTCAAGAATGTCTCCGGAAACTGAAACAGGGGGAAGATCATCATTCCACCAGCAGTTCTCTCCGGACATCTGCTTGCCTGTGAACCAACCGTCAGGAATGAGAGTACTGCTCCAGCAATAAATGGTTCCGCTTGAGTTAGCCGCCGCTACTCTCCAGTTGACACTGCCGTCAGGATCCCATAACAATGGCCGGCCAACAGGCCTGTCGCCGACTGACACGGGAAATATCCCTCTCTGATTTCCAGATGCATCGAACGCGCAAATTCTACCATCATCCATGGACAGCACCGCGAATCCATCTCCGCCAATACCTCTTCTATTTCTGCTGTAACCGTAAACAAGGCTGTCCTGTTCAAGGAAAACAGGCCAGTCATTTATAGTAGCCCCGGACGCTCCTATCGCGGCAACACCTTCTGTCATAGTAAGGATTATCTCCAGCATGCCGTCAGAATTGATATCGCCAAAACATGGTGAAGAAAGAGGAGCGCTTCTAAGTTTCGCGGGGAATCCCGGTAGAACATTGCCGGATCTGTCATACGCGAATACATTGTCTCCGCTGACAACAACAACCTCCGCCGTGCCATCTCTGTTCATATCAGCAGCAATCGGTATGCCTGTATCCTCATTCCCCGGTGCGACAGGCCATCCGCTTACCAGTGATCCATCCACATTCCACAAATAGATTCGGCTGTCAGCTGAAGCGGCGATGATTCCTGGTGCGTCCTCATCAGGGTACATGGCCAGCCCTGTTACAAGGGCCGCTGTTTTCACAGGCCATCCATCCATCTGTTCACCGGCAGCATCGAATAGCATCACACTGCGTTTATTGTCAGCTACGACTACAGCTCCAAGTCTTGAACTGACAAAAGAAGCGATTCCAACTGCGGAGCCAGGCAGAGTAACGGGCCAGCCGACAGGTTCGTTCCAGTCAGGGTCTCTCAGGTGTATCTCACCGGTGTCCTCACACACAAGAAGAAGCGGTGTTCCGTCATCCGGTCTGCCGACAACAGGAGGCGCGGAGACACCCAAGCCCAGTTGTTCGGGTCCGGAACCATCCGGCAGGTAAGCACGGGTGTGCCCTGTAGACAAAGTTATAACAAGTCTGTCGCCATTTCCATCAGGATCATTCCAGATTACAGGTCCCCATTTTATAGGATTATTGTATACAGGCCAGCCGTCACAGACAGTTGATCTTGTAACAGTGACATCCATTGCATTGAAAGGACCATCCAGCACCTCGACGGTAACGAATGTCTGACCGCCCCAGCTGGCATCGCTCGATGGCTCTGATGAAGGTGAGAATGTCCAGGCGTACCCACCCTGGAACCAGGGATCGTATTCGCTGCCTTCGTAACCGTAAATATCAGGCAGTGAGTAATCGAAATCCTGTATGCCATCGGCCTCTTCGAGATCAACTCCCTTATGATCAGGATCAATATTAACCATGTTGGCGCTCAGGTACTCACCAAGCCGGGTCTCATCAATGTGCCATATGAGTATGCCGGAACCGGCAAGACCAAAATCATGTTCATGAATTCCGCACATACCATCACCATCAGGATCTCGCTGTCTGTTTTCCACAAGCAGATATTCGGTACTGTTAAGAGGAATTCGAAGTATGGAATCACCCTGACTCAATGAAAAGGTTCCATTCTCCGTGAATTCGATAACGGGAGCCCATCTGAGGTACATCCTGGACCAGGCGCTCAGTGATGAAGGCCAGTAACCGCTCATGAGCCATTGCCCATATCCCATCAGGTCCCAGCCGCCAACTCCCACATGCCCCGTCATCGTGTCATACAGGTCAGGAAGACCAAGCTGATGCGCGAACTCATGGCACATGGTTCCGAGAACCCCAAGACCGAAACCGTCCTGAGTTTCCTGCTCTGGAACGATGCATCCTTCTCTTATCCTCACTCCATCATTCGTAGGAATACCCGTGTAGTATATTCCCGCTCCGGGCAGATAGTAGATCAGATCCATCAGAGTCAGGAATACCGAACCGATATCACCAGGGCTGTTACGGAGAATATCAGCTTCCTGACCTGCTCCGGCATGTACCACCATGACAGCGTCATACAGGCTGAAATCAATATCAATATCGGAGATAACAACCGCGTCGTGAAGAAGCTGGCAGGCTCCCTCCATGAATTTATCATCACTTCCATAATAAATCATCTGATGGGGAAGCCCGAATGCTCCGTTATTGGACGTGGGATAAATATCAAAGGAAAGCAGAAGATTCCCCCCGCTTACGCTTTCGTAGTAGTTCCGTATTCCATCAGCAAGACCTGAAAAATAGACCAGATCATGAGGTGGGTCGGCATCCAGATCGAATTTGCCGTTTCCGGATGTCTCTTCGGTAAAATCCTCAAGGAATTGGACCCTGATGATGCATACGTACATCGTATCATCGAAATGTTCAACTTTCCCCGGACCCGATATAGCAGGACCTTCTGAAGGCCTTTCGTGCAACGGGGGCATGGCTCCATGAACAATCGGAGGAGCGGCCGACAGGATGCCGATCAATGTAAGGGACAGAGCAAGAAGGAGCAGTTTCATTGAGCCCTAGAATCTGACAGACAGCGAGTATTTGGAATTGTACTTGCCTGATCCCTGAAGGTTTTCCTCAACCGGTATGAAAGCCATGTCGAGCTGAAAACCACTGTATTGGAGCCCTGCACCGAAGGTTGGGCCCTGAATCGTGGATATTCCCTCAGTATCATGGATGTATCCTGCCCTCAGAGCAAGAAGATCGTAATACCAGAATTCAGCGCCGGCACCCCATTTGTTCTCATTGAACTCGGTTCCAATTCCATCTTCAACATTTGTCAGAAGTTTACTGTAGTCCGCGGTTACTCGAAGACGAGTCAGGTGAGAATCAAATGGAATGTATGCGAGTCCGGCTCTTATCGTTCTGGGCAGGGGATTGTTCTCTGTATTCCCACCGTAGCTTACGTTAGGTCCAAGGTTCGAAAGACAGGCTGCAATGTTCACCCGTCCGATATTGCCAAGACCCAGATCGTCCATCGGAATACGATAGAGAACACCCAGATCCGCTGCGAATGATGTTCCCTTACCGGAGTCCTTGTAATAAAGGTGGTCATATATGAACTTCAAGCCCAACCCTACAGAAACACCAGGTGCGACTTCCGTACCGAATGAACCGGTGAGCGCAACTCCATACGAATAGAAAGTTCCCAGTTCAATACCTTCGGAGGTTGTCTCCAGCTGCTCGCCCATAGACATGAATGTAATGTTGCCGCCGATACCGCCCCATCCTTTTAAGTACTTGGCATAACCAAGAAATTCATAGTAAAGATCATCCGCCAGCTGTGGAAGCCAGTTACTGTGCTGGAGTGTCAGCTCCTGCCTTGTGGAATCGACAAAAGCCAGTCCGGCAGGATTCCAATATGAGGCTGTAGCATCGTCAGCCAGAGCCGTGAAAGCTTCACCCATTCCGTTGGGTCGCGCTCCGGGAGTAATTGTCATCCATATAACGCTTGCTGTCGATGCAAATGATATCGATGTTAAAGACAGAATGGCAAAAAGAAACAGTACTCTACGAATCATTATTCCTCCACTCGACCGTGCAGACCATACCGCTCCGGCATTCAACCTAATTATCTATCAAACAGATCCATATTACTCAAAATAAACATATGCAGGAACATGAAATATACATCAACGAGATTCCCGTACAACCGCTATTACACCGGTAACCTCTGAGAAATCACCGGCATTCGCTGTGGATGTGCACGAGATGAGAAAAATGTAAGATCCACTAGCGACGGAGTCACCATCAGCGTCTCTGCAATCCCACCAGCACTGGTTATATCCTGCTTCTCCTTCAATGTTCCCGAACTCAATTATTCTCTTCCCGGTGAGCGTAAATATGGAAATATCAACTGTCCCGGATGATGTCTGGATCCAGTTAAGTGACACTCCATCACTGCACGGATTTGGATATGGAAATACATTTTCAATATTGAACTCACCTGTTGAGGTCACAACGAAATCCATCTGAGCATATGTTGTATTAAGAAGCCCGTCACTCGCTCTCAGCTGAATCTGATGATCCCCCGGTTCAAGAGATCCAATTTCAATATCAAGTTCACCCGTTGTGCCGGATCCCTGGTGATAACGGAAATATCCGGACACATCCTGAGGTGTACCGTCCGTATATAGAGCAAGCTGTCTGCCGGTGTTGCCAAGCAGGTTTATCCCCGAATCATCAGACAACAGCGCATGCACCGTAATCGAGCCTGAGACATGCGGTTCAACTACATTTCTATACCCCTTTATCCAGAGTTCTATTTCAGGTCCTGTTGTATCGGTTGCAGGATTTCCTCTTTCCATTCTTGCCGGATATGTGGACACTGCAGCCATGGAATAATCGCTGAGAAATACCAGTTGGGTCCTGGCTAGAGAACCGGTATCACTGTCAATCGGAACGAACATGCTGGCAGAGTAATCCGGTCCGGCTGAAGCTGTTCCTCTGAAAAAGGATCGGGCCAGTGAGAGGTATTCAATCGGTTCATGCTGTCTGAATGTATAGTAAGTATCAGGCTGACAGGATTCAAATGATTCTATCAGTATAATTCCATCGGAGGGAGCGGAACCATTGAGGACGGTCATCTCGCCGGTGAAAAGAGTGTCATCATTCACATCGAAGGAAACCCATGGATAGGCGAGTCTGAGACTTCCATCACTGAACAGAACGTTCGACGCATTGTTACTATTGTATCCAGCGGCAATCTTACCGAGCATAAAACACATTCCAACTGAAAGATCAGCTTCAGTGAACATTCGATCCATTATCTCCGCCAGAAGAACCTCATTGGGAGGTCCGGAAGTTACTCCCGTAGCACCACTCGCAATTATTGCTCCACCTGAATGAGATGTGGTTATCTGCTGAGCGATACATTCAGACGCGGGATTCTGGAAAGCGCCGACATCACAGGATCCGAACAAAGCTACTGGAAGCCTCTTCTCACAGGCAAGCAAAGCAACATCCTCAAGATAGAGAAGACCTTCATCAGCCAGCTGATCGAACCCACCATGCCCGAGATACAGCGAAACAAGTGATCCTTCACTCCACAGGTTGATATAATCCTCTCTTGCCTGGGGCTTCTTCCAGTGATCGTTCCAGTCGTAGAAGATCATATACATCTTCTCAGGACGGAGCACTTCAGGGAGGTGATCAGTCAGTAATCGCTCCATGCTCTGAGTATGGAATCTTTCATCACCCTCATGAACAGGAGATCGTTCATCATCTGCGGCGCCGAGAACAACCGTCTGCCAGTCCCCCTGGTTTTCCGCATTCGAGTATGACAGAGTCCGGTCAACAATCAGCTGAAGGTCGGATCTGTTGGTTATTCCCATTCGAGAAACCGCAATCTGCGGCAGGATAAGATCACCCACAATCACGAATTGATCGTCAGCAACGGTCTCGGATGACTCTCTGCGCAGAATATCGATGTAGGATACCCTGCTTGATATGAAATGCAGAGGGTCCCAGTTTCCTCCTCCAACCAGGATCAGATCCATCGGGATGGGATTCCATGTGTCAATAACAGTGGATATCATTGCCCTGATTGCCTGCGGGTCTCTCACACCCCCGTTGAATTCATTGTAAATCTCAGATACTGATATTATCTGAACCTGCTCACCGGTTTGCTGGAGTGGAAGGATGTCGGTGAAAAACTCATCGGCAGTTATATAAATTTTGTCCGCACCGTTCATGGAGTTGACGATTCTTCCAGGTGATTCTTCAAGAATGCTGACCGGTTAAGCCATATTCTCTATCTCCGAAATCCACAACTCTCTTGAAACCCAGTATTGCGGAACTTCGTATTCGAATGAGTGAGAATCATCCACCGTTATATAAGCGGCAAGATCATCTCCTCCGATCAGAAATACATATTTGTTCGACAGATCATTATTCCACGTAAATTTCTGCCGATCGGGCACCTGCCACCAGTCAAGCGGAATCTGAGCCTGTCCGGAAAGAGATGGCTCCGTCCAGGTGAACACCTCGAACCAATCGAAGTAAATCGTTTCCTCCCCCGAATCTCTGA
>JAUWJE010000269.1 GCA_030607835.1 Candidatus Fermentibacterota bacterium
AAAGCAGCGGATAGAACCGTGCCGCGAACCTGAAGAATGACTGCGGATCGGAGATCATGTCAGATCCAGAAGCAGAGGATGAGAGAATAGACTGCGCAGCAGCCAGAGAGCGACTGCTTCAGTAACAGGAGCGGTTTCAGGAGGTTTCAGATTATTGATACTGATAATCATGGAGACATATTACTATTAAATCTGAGCATGTCAATTGCTTATTTCATGTATGCCACTAGTGTAATTGAAATTGCCGGAGAAACACTTGTAGCGAAATCAGTGGAAACATAATTCCGGAATCGGTGGTCAGTTTGCTCCGAGTTGTCAAAGACTTGAATTCATACTATTTAGTGTAATATGGACTATCTAGATTGGCGCATCTGATATGGGCTTCATGAGTGCGATCCTAATGATGACCGATTCTGGAATTCCAGCCTCGGATATCCAAAATTCTCGATGCCGTTGATCTAGTAGTATTCGGTTAGGTGAGAGCTTCGATCTAAGACTCCCTCCCCCTCTGAAGAAGAACCTGGATTACGGACATTGCAGGATCATGATCAGTGATGAATGCTATTTCAGATTCATCCATTCCCGGGAACCATGCCTGTATGAAAACCTCGCCCGTTGCAGGAGAAAGCGGCCTGTGGTAGTGGCTCATTATATACCACAGTTCCTCGGGGTAGATCATAGTTGTGTTTCTGATGTCTCCATTTTGATAAACGAGTGTGTTCTGGCTGTAGATAAGGAACTCGTCCCCTGCCCTTATGGTGAAGTGGGCATCCATGCTGCACATGTTGTCCCAGAGTTCTCTTAGGTTTCTGTACCCGAAGGGAACACCGTACTCCCACTGAATCGGATCGCAGTCATTGATGACAATGATGATGACTCCGTCATTTGCCTGAGTGGAATGAAACGGGTATTCCATAAAGGGATTCTGATATGTTGTTTGAAGTGCGGTGGCGGTAAAGGGAACAGCGATTACGAGAATTAACAACAACCTCTTCATGAATATCACCTCCTTCTGATGTATGATAGTGTGGCGGTTATTGTTCCTGCAAACATTACAATACGTATCTTGTACAGCTGAGTACAGAGCAGAATTCAAGGGTAGTATACTCTTTCTTGCAGAGCCTTGAAATCCTTAGGTATCACTCCCAATATTGTACATTCAGCCTAACTCCTTCAGACCATGATCAGATGAGCTGCTCCAGTTTGCTCTTCATGCTGTCCGATACAATCGCAGTCAAACATCGAGAAAGCTCTTTCATGGCATCTCATAAGGTTATTCGACAGGAACGTACACCTCAACGGGGCCGGACGCATAACAGTCAACCTGGATTGGCGGGAAGATTTGTACGATGGGTGGTCAGATAGGCTACTTAATCCTCTCAATTCTCCTCTCAAGGAAATACTGTAAAGAATCGATGCAATACAAACTATGCGTTTATGCGCTCCTCGGGGTCTTCAGGCTGGATCGCACGGTAGGTGAACGTGTACAGCTTTTCCCGTTTGAGGTATTTTGCAGCAGCTTCATTCGCCTGATTCAGAGTGGTCTTCATGACCGCCTGATGGAACTTCTCAGAGAAATCCTCGTCATGACCGAAAAGCAGCGGTGCGCAATCCCGTCTGAACACATTTGCAGGCTTCTCTCCCATCCGTTTCCAGAGACCGTCGAAATGAGATTTCGCATGCTGGAATTCATCCTCGGTGAAACCTTCTGAGCCGGGTTTAGTGATTTCTCGGAACATCCCTTCGAGCGCCTGCTCCTCCTTTTCGGGCGATGTTCCGATATAGGCCATAAAGCCGCCTGTTCCGAAATGGCTTACGTTCATCGAATGCGCTAAATAGGCAAGCCCTTCTTTATCCCGGAGGTTTTTGAACAATCGAGCCGACATAGTTCCACCAATCATTTTGTCCACAATTGTCAGAGCCGGCAGGTCTTCGTGATCCTTCGGCAGTCCTGGAGCTAATACTAAGATTATCGTCTGGAACTGTTCGCTAGTTTCTAGCAGTTCCATCTCCTCGGCGAATTCTTCAACAGGGCGTTCAGCCAGCTTTCTGGATTGTAAGTTGCCGAATCTCGCTTCGACTTTCTTGAGAAGGTCGTCAGGTTCGATATCTCCAGCGAATATCAGCACAGCTTCAGATGGATTCAGGAGACCTTTCAGATATTCCCGTATTTTTCCGCTGGTAATACCGGGAACCGTTTCTTTCAACCCATTTTCCGTTAGTCCGTAACCCTTGCGTCCATAAAGAACTTCCCAAGCCTTCTGAAAAGCATACCACATCGGGAAATCGTGTATTGCTTTTATTTCCTTTTCGACTGTCGCACGGGTAGCGTCTATTGCTTTCTCAGACATTTCCGGCTCGGTAACCAGTTCATAGTAGAGGTCGATAAATTTGTCGATATTCTCCGGTAGAACAGAACCCGCGACCTGATGAAACTCTGGGGAAACATTGGTATTAAATTCCGCTCCGATAGCAGCAGCAGCTCTATCGAATTCCCCACCTGGATGAGAAACCGTTCCTTGAAGCGTCGAAGAAAGCGCAAGGTTGGTAATCCCCGCCTCTGGCGGATTCTCGATTGCAGTGCCTGGCAAGGCTATCATCGATGAATAGACCATATTGAGTGACGGGTCCGGCAGCAGTACGAGCTGCAGACCGTTTTCGAGTTTATGAACGGTTTTTTCACGCCGTTCGGCGCCCCATAGCTTAGTATCCGTGAGAACAGGGACTATCGTTTTGCTCTCCTCCGGCA
>JAUWJE010000067.1 GCA_030607835.1 Candidatus Fermentibacterota bacterium
CGCCCCGAAATCGCACCAATCCTCAGGGATGCTGCCAGAAACGGAGAAAACAATTGACAGGGCGTATTATCTGGATCAGACCTGAAGCCGACTCAAACGAATCCCTTCTTGATGAACTTGGCCGCGAGCTTGAGGATCGAGGAGGGAAGGTAGAAGTATTCCACTCTGAAACCATTGGGAACCTGGGCATGGAAGAGAATGAAAGGGCTAAAGCCGCTGCGTGCGCCATGCTTGCAAATCACGGTGTTATTGTAATCGCTTCGGGTTCTGAGTCTCCGGGAGTTACTGCAGGAGATAATTTCGAGATAAGGGAAATAGACGAATCTGAGCTTCACAGTAATGATTCTCATGACACATTCATGCGAAAACTCGAACTAGCCGGTCTTGTTCCACCGCCAAAATATGATGTTCATCCTGATGAAGAGGAAGAAATTCTCAAGAAACTCAAAGATCTTGGTTATCTTGACGATTCAGGGACGTAGTCTGTTTCGTCAACTTGTTGGTGTATTAACAGTAATATATCGATAATATTATGAGTATAGAACTAATCTCTACTCTATGTAGCCTAGGCCTTCCATTTTCCTGCGGATATCTTCTTCGGATTCATTACTGCCGGAGTCCAGAGCCTCCAGTTCCCGCTCAATGATATGAATGACAAACTCTTCCGGAGATGAATAACCTCCGACTTCATATACTTTTCTGATCCTTTCAATTGTTTCATTGTCAAGTTTCAGCTTCAGTTTGTGCATGATTCTCCGTTCGCTAGATTTTCACATTGAATATTTTCGCGCCTGCAATCGCGAAAACAGAAGAGAATACAAGAAATACAGCCAGCCAAGACCAGTGTCCTCCAAGAATCCCGTAGCGGACAGCATGGAGAGAATACCATCCGGAAACTGGTCCAGCATCTGTGAGTACAGGTCGGCCTACCCACGGGCAGAATAGTCGCTTCAGAGAATTACTGCCATCAAATCCTCTGAGGACTATCGCTCCATTCCACAATCCTGTTGAGCCGACTATGGATGCTGTTCCATTTACATTAAGGCTACTGATTATTCCATCCTCGAACGCTATTCTGAAACTGACCTGACTGAGAGTATCCACCATGACAACTGGTGGTATTACCTCAATGCCTCTGCCACTTACAGTAATATCATCTCTCTTCGGAACGGAATCTTCGTATCTGACTGTAATTGTGACATATGCATTCTGATCCCCTTCATCACTTCCATATCTGGCATCGAGTTGTCCCCATATCAGCATGAAAGGTATGGCTATAACTAAAAGAGGTTTCAGAATATACAGAAGATACAGTGTATTGCTCCCGATAAGTCTTCCTGCAAATCCTATCACCGTTTTAGGACTGCTTACATGAAGAAGTATGCCAAATACTTCTCCGAGCATTCTCTTTCTGAGCCTTGATATCTTTTCCTGATTGGATGTCAATCTGAAAATGCTGATCATCCCAAGACCTGTAAGAAGAGAAATGAATAGAAGTCCCCATATGGGAGGGAGGCATCGAAATGGCAGGAGAATTGTGTCCAGTACCCAGGTCAGAGCACTTCCAATAATATCAAAAATCACTTATGAACCGTTTTCACTGAAAATATTCCTTCCACCGGGTGGAAGAACAGGAATATCAAAAAGACCAGCGAGGCTTCTGCCCATATCCATCAGATTCGGATTCGCAACTCCAGGTGGTACTGTGGAAAGAAGCACTCCCGGAACAGCTGCAGGGTCAATACAGTGTGTTCCGCTCCATGGATCAAGATTATCGGTGATAACTTCTTCCGGAAAGCTGCCAAGAGTAGTCTCCCAGGAAGATCGAAAACACCTCGCGTAACCAATTATCATATCGGGAGCGTAGGCAGGGAGAGGACCGGGATATATCTCAGAAGTGATATATGCATTATCGATAACTCTCCTTCCGCTGGCAGGATCCGTGACTGACTCAAGGTCACGCTTCAATCGAAGGAGCAGGTCATGAACCTGTTCAGGCGCAACCGATCCATTCTCCTCCCGACCAGCTATGTTTATGAAGAGGGAGTTCAAACCAAGCCCGTATGCCGCTGTCGATGACCAGTCTATTGCAGCAAACATGTCCTGGTTTCTTGCATTTGGTGAAGTTATCGTCGCATATCCTTCTGAAGCAAGCCATGTATTCAGATTGAATGATCTGTTGAAAGGAGCAAAACCATGATCGGAGAGTACTATTACTTCGGTATTTGCATCTCTCGCCTCAAGCGCGTTGCCGATTACAGAGTCAATCTGAATGTACAACTCTCGAATTGCTCCCTTGAAACGGGGGCTTGTTGTTGGGTAAAGCGGTGAATTCGGATCGAGTACTCTGTAGAACATATGGAGATTCAGATCCAGAGAACTGAAATAGAAGAAGAAGAGACCATCACGGAATCTGCTCAATTCATGGTGAAACAGATCGAGTCGCTCCTGCAGCACTATCCAGGCCTGCTGGAGATATTCTTCATCCGAAAAAACTCCCCTTGAAAGAGCCTTTGTATCCTCTGGAAAGCCCTGTGTATAGAATCCTCCAAGATTCCTTGCCAGATCGCTGCTGTAACTTGCTGGTGTGGAAATCGGCAATGCTGGATCAAGCGGATCGATATTAAGAGGAGTCAGATAGAGTTTCAGATTAGGAGTTATCTCCTTTACGTAGAATCTGCCGATTGCGCTTACGCTGGATATATTCGGAATGGCATCGAAGCGCATTCTTATCCAAGGACTCCACTCACCTGCGGAGAGCACATGACTGGTGCCCTGAATATCAATCCTCACCGCATTTGCGACTCTGTCAACCCGAACTTCAGCTTCAATCTCCATATCCGGATTCCCGGCACGCATTGAGTTCTCAGGACCCTTTATTACGCATCTGTAGCAGTTATCACCATAATCTCTAACCGCTACTACGATACCTCCGGAAGTGCTGTTTGACATTGATCTTGCATCATCAGTAAAGAATGTGAAGCTACCCTGGCTGCCTCGCATATCCGGTGTACCGAGACCGGACAGAATAATTGCCTTACCTTTGTCGGGAGGGAAGTCGACTGGAAGTTTGACAAGCTTCACCGGAATACCCTCATCCGTTAACTTGTTCCAGAACGGCTCACCTTTGCGGAGTAATTCGACTTTTGCTCCGGATAATGGCAATCTCCAATCACTTATGCTTATTATCCTGCCGGGTCCGACAACGCGTGAAGTGGACAGATAGGGTTCTATAGTGGTTGGTTTCCTGTGAATAAAATCGAATATCCCATGAACATCGGGACCGAATCCTGTTATGAAATTCGACCAGGCAACCGGACTCTGAGGTGGATTGCTTGTTCCAAGCTTGTTAAGCCCACCATAATTCATCAGCCTGGCAGCGTTCGGCATAACTCCTTCATGAATGAAACTCCGAAGAAGAAATGGGTCTAATCCATCAATTCCAAGTACAATTACGCGCTTTGCAGATATTTGCGACCTGGCGCAACCTGTTTTCAGAGCAAGAAGCGCTGCAGGAGAAAGAGCCGCCAGCCTTAGAAACTCACGACGCTTCATTGTTCTTTTTCATTTCCAGTAAGTAGTTTCCCATCCATGTATGAAGGCGGTCTGATTCCAAGAACTCTCATGACTGTCGGAGCAATATCGAGAATGGAAGCATTGAACGAGTCAAGTTTCATGTTTGACGCCAATGTTCCTGGAACAAGTTTATGATCGTGACAGTGATCTCCGTTCCAGTGCCTGGTGTTGGGATAGATAACTTTACTGCCAACCCCTCCGGTGACACAGCCCCAGCCGGCCCTGAATCCTCTTTTTGTGCCTATCACAAGGTCTGGAGCATCTGCAGAATACGGTCCCTGATATATATTCGATGCTGGATAAACGGCATTAATAACGCGTTCTCCTTCATCTGTCTCAAGAAGAAGCAGTTTTTCAGCGATCTCTGTCAGAAGTTCCTCAGCTTCGATGCCCGGTTCAACAATCCCATTTCCTTCACGACCCTTCATATTCACCATAATTCCGGCCAGCCCCATGGACCAGGCTCTTGTTCCCGACCAGTCAACACCTTTGAAGGATGTGTCAACTGTTTCTACACCATCTTTCAGAACAAGGTATCCATTGGACAGAAGCCACCTGTTGAAATCAATACAGGTATGAAAGGATGTAAAGCCATGGTCTGACATGACAACCAGCATATCGTCTTTCCCCAGCTCAGAGAGCGTTTTACCTATCAGTTCATCCATCCTTAAGTACATATTATGAAGCGGAGTATCCGGAGCTGTTCCCTGATCCCAGAACATATGCTGTATCCTGTCTGAAGTATCAAACACGCATACAACAAGCCCACTCCGTGTGCGGGAGAGGGCATCAAAATACATTTTTTCTCTCTCTTCGAAGATAGACCAGGCTTGATCCAGAAAGATATTTTCAGAAACAGCACCATTGTTCAGGGCCCATGTATCCTCGGCAAGACCAAGAGTAGCAAAAGGTCCGAATAGTCCCGCGAGGTATTTTGAGTAATACACGGGATGGGAAATTGGCAGAGATGGAGAGAACGGGTCAATATGAAGCGCTGTGGAATAAACGGAGGGACATCCATTGTTAACGGTAAGACAGAATCTTGATATTGCCTTGATCTTCCTTCTGCCTGATTTAAAGGTTAATTCCACCCATTCGGAAAGAATTCCTTCAACAAGAGATATTTTTCTGTCTCCAAGTTTCAGAGTAATACGTTTTCCGGAAGTTTTCAGTTCAAGTGGGATAACTGCGCATTCGTCATCATTTTCCTGGGGACCGGGGAGTTCTCCTGTCCAGAGTTGTTCGTTGACCTTCGAAAGTTTCTGCCAGATACCTCCCGCATAGATTGTCCCTGGCTCCTTTTCCGAAAAAACCGTATAGCTCCCCTGAGTTCCTCTCAGATCCGGTACGCACATTCCGCTAAGAAGCTGTCCATCCAGTGGTTCCGGTGGATAGGTAATGGGTACTCTCAGAATGGTAGACTTGATGCCATACTTTTTCAGGAGAGTCCAGAAAGGTCTGCTTTTCCGGAGAAGTCTGACATATGATTTAGACCTATTGAAACTGAAGGAACCAAAGCCCAACCTGGAATTTGTTGTTCCTGTTTTTACTGAAGAAAGAGTGGCCAGGTAACGTTTCCTGTCAGGTGCGAGAAAATCGAAAATGTCGTGCTTTCCAGGATTAACGCCTGTCTGAAAGGAAGACCAGGCAACAGGAGATATCCCTGGACATGTTGTCTGCAAATTGCAGAATGTGCCCCTCTCGCGAAGGCTGCTAAGATTTGGTAATTGACCTGAATCCATCATCTGTCCGGCAATGTGAGGTGAGAAGCCATCGAGCCCCAGAACGACAACTCTTCTCGCGAGTTGCTTACACTGCCGCCTTCTGCGCTTGATGAACCTTATAATCAGACTTACTGGCCATAACAGAGCGGACAGCAGTGAAGCGAAGACTGCGTTAAGAATGACAAGAAATGATGTAACTATCCCGAATCCCGCACCAGGCCCCACATACGCGGATACCGCAGTGACAAGAGATAAAAGAATAATGATGAAAAAGGGAATCCGATATTTATCGTTTCCCTGAGACTTTTCAATAATGATTTTCCTCCCTTTGAAATATCCACTGGAAAGTACAATTCGTCAAACAGTAAACTACCAGATCAGGTAGAATTTGTTTATCTTTCGCTTTCCTGCAGACAGCACTTATTATTGAATACAGAAGTGTTTTTGAGAGTTCTGTTTACTGAATGCTGACCCTGTTTCATGGAGGACTAACTGAATGAGCGCCCGAATCGGTATCGATATGGGATCTGTAAGCGTCAAAGTTGTGCAAATGGATGGAATTAACATTTCCAGAACAGTATACAGGCGCCACCACGGTAATCCAGTTGATACTCTTATCGCTATTCTATCTGATCTCGACGGTTGGGAGGGAATCCCAACAGCATTCACCGGCAGCTGCTCCAGAACAGCCGCTTTCATTGCTGGAAGCAAACCTGTAAATGAAGTTGTCGCTCTCGCTGGAGCGATACCTGAATGCTGCCCGGAGGTTTATTCGGTTATCGAGATGGGTGGACAGGACTCCAAGCTCCTTCTGTTCAGAAACACGACGGAAGGAATAGTTTTCGATGATTTCTCAATGAATTCCGTCTGTGCTGCCGGAACAGGATCATTTCTCGACCAGCAGGCATCAAGACTCGGACTGAAACCCGAAGAACTCGGTGAACTTGCACTCCAATGCAATACCCCCCCAAGAATTGCTGGAAGGTGTAGTGTTTTCGCTAAATCCGATATGATTCATCTGCAGCAGATAGGAACACCCGTAACGCATATTGTCGCAGGGCTCTGCTTCGCAGTCGCCAGGAATTTTAAAAGCTCCATCGCTTCTGGAAGAGATTTCCGTCCACCTGTCGCATTTGTTGGAGGAGTCGCGGCCAATCCGGGTATGGTGAAAGCTTTTCGGGAAGTGCTTGGTCGTGAATATTCTGATCTTATTGTACCCGAACATTTCAGGTGTCTTGTAGCAGCTGGAGCAGCAATTGTATCCCGGGAACAGGATCTGCCTGCTCTTCAGAGCAACTATATCGATCGCCTGCTGGATTCCAATAACAGAATAATGCAGAGAAATTCACTTGAACCTCTCAAACAGTTTTCCATTCGACATCCTGATACAGCAACAACTTTCCGCAGTACTGCAGAGGCTGTGTATATAGGAATTGATGTAGGCTCAATCAGCACTAATCTCGTAGCTATTGGAGCTCAATCGAGAGATCTACACGCATGTGAATATCTCATGACAGCCGGAAAGCCCCTTGAAGCTGTGAAAGAAGGTCTTTCCAGACTATCTCACTCACTTGGTGCTGAGCGGGAGGTCCTCGGCGTCGGAACAACCGGATCAGGCAGATATATGATCGGGGATTTTACTGGAGCGGATATTGTAAGGAACGAAATTACGGCTCAGGCAAGAGCTGCGGTTGAAATAGATCCCAGAGTAGACACCATTTTCGAAATCGGTGGACAGGACTCAAAATACATTTCACTTGAGAATGGAAGAGTTGTTGATTTTGAGATGAACAAAGTGTGTGCTGCAGGAACAGGCTCATTTCTTGAAGAACAGGCTGAGAAGCTGGGGCTCAGCATAATGGATTTTGGACCATGCGCCATTAATGCCCGGGAACCATGCAGTCTCGGTGAAAGATGCACCGTCTTCATGGAGAGTGATGTATTCTCTCATCAGGCGGATGGCGCCTCTGTTGAGAACCTTGTCTCAGGGCTTTCATATTCAATTGTAAAGAATTACCTGCACAGAGTTGTCGGTGAGAAGAGGATCGGCAATCATATTTTCTTTCAGGGTGGAACCGCATTCAATAAAGGTGTTGCTGCAGCTTTCAACGCAATCCTCAAGAATAGTAATATTACAATACCCTCCAATCATCATGTAACCGGAGCAATAGGAGTTGCTCTGCTTGCAATGGAGGAGAAAGTTCCTGGTCCGTCTTCATTCAAGGGATTCCGGCTCGCTTCCGAGAAATACAGACAGGATTCATTTATCTGTAAAAGCTGTTCCAATAATTGTGAAATACACCGAGTATCTCTCCAGGATGGAAGAAAGCTCTATTACGGAGGACGATGCGAGAGATATGAAACAGGAAAATCTTTTAGAGGGGGAGATACTGAAGGACTGAACCTGTTTATTAAAAGAGAAAAACTCCTGTTGGATGATTTCACTGAAGAAATATCAGGAAATAAGCCAAAGATGGGAATCCCAAGAGCCCTCTGGTTCTGGGAGTTCTTTCCCTTTTTCAGAACTTTCTTTGAAGAGTGTGGATTTGATGTTGTTCTCTCTGGAACTTCCACAAGTACTTTGATCCATTCCGGTGTTGAAAGCGTCGCGGCAGAAACCTGTTTTCCAGTGAAACTTGCACACGGACATGTTCTCGATCTGCTTGAAAAGGATGTGGATTACATCTTCCTTCCTTCCATTCTCCGATCCTTTCCGCAGGGTAATTTTTCGGAATCGTACAATTGTCCTTATATCGAAGGATCACCATATATCATCGATTCCGGTCTCGGACTCTCAACGGAGGAAAATGTTACAACCCTTAGTCCGGTACTTGATTTCTCGTTACCAGGTAGAGACTGGATGAATGGTCTGCTAAAAATGGCCAGGGAATTGAACATTGAAAGAAAAACCGCAATTAAAGCCTGTACAAATGCAAGAAACAGGCAAACTGCTTTTACGGAATCGTTACTGATACTCGGTCGAGAAGCTCTCGAAGCAGCGAAGGAGAACCAACCGGTATTTGTCATAATAAGCAGACCGTACAACGGTTCGGATTCTGCTGTTAATGTTGAGCTTCCAGGTAAACTGGCAAAAATGGGAGCTGTAGTCATACCTACCGACTGTCTTGAACTTCCCATGAAGCGAATTGCTGAAATGCATCC
>JAUWJE010000008.1 GCA_030607835.1 Candidatus Fermentibacterota bacterium
ACGTCTGACGGGTTCGAATGACCGCACAATACAGAACAGGCTGTCTCCCTCGGAAGAGTAGCATGTTATACTGAACTCATCGAAGGAATCATCTGAGATATACACCCTGCCATCAGGTCCGGTGCAGCAGTGCATGCCGGTCTCCCTCTGAAAATTTCCATCCGGATTGAACTCGATCAGCCTTCTCCGAAAGATTGTCTCAGGTTCATCGGAACCTCGAAAGAGAGCTATCTCTGTGCCGATAGAACAGGGTTCCACGAAGACGTAGCTTATCACCACATAACCTGTATCAGGTGCGGGATATATTCTTGAGGGTCCTGATCTGTTCATTGATGTGAACAGGATTTCATCAATCAGCGCAAGGTTGGAATTGAACCAGGCCATCTTCCTGTCTTTTATGCTTGCAAGCATCATGTCACCCTGCTCGTTGAACCCCAGCCTGCTCATTTCTGCCGCGAACTCGCCCGGACCCTCTCCAACAGGAATGAACTCCTTAATGAAATCACCATCCGATGTGAAGAATCTGACTGCCTGTGCTGATTTATCCAGTACCGCTATATCTCCATCTGGAGTATATGACAGTCCCTGTATATTCCCGAACATGTAGCAGCTGTCCCCAATTTCCACACCGATGGAATCGTACGGCACAAGGTAATGAATGGTATCCACCGGTGCGTGTCCAGTTGTTTCGGGATCATCTCTTGTAGCTTCACATGAACAGATGAATATCAGTCCAGTGAGTATCCCTGAAAGGATTTTCATATATTCTCCTGCTGCGCGGGAACCTCATTTCTCTCGGTATTCCCGATCAGTAAAACTTAAAACTTATTTGTTGCGGTAGATTTTCTTCTCCGGTATTACTCCCCTGATTCCGCCCCTTGGATCATCAACATCACGTTCGAACCTCGGTATCAGATGGATATGGACATGAGGAATTGTCTGACCGGCTGCTATTCCTTCATTCACACCTATATTGTACCCGTCGGCAGCTAGACTCTGCTCAAGCTGTTCCTTTCTAATCGTTAGAGCTTTTGCAATCGAAGACAGCTCTTCAGAAGTCGCGTCAAAGATGCTGGCGAAATGTCTGAAAGGTATGATAAGAGTATGCGAAGGCGAGACCGGATACAGATCCCTTATCACATAGACATTTTCATCTCTCCACAGTATCCTGTTATCGTCCGGATTGCAGAAGGGACAATCTTTCATTTTTCACCTCCAGGAAAATTTAATTTACACCTGTTTCTTCTGATACCATAATGCATGATGTTCATTAAGAATGCAACAGTTGAGTACTGGAACATGATTGAATCCGGGAACTTTACCGAAGTCGGTACATTATATAATCGCAGGAGCGTACTCCATTTAATTTGGAGAACGATTCCGTTGCAGTAACCTCGGCAGGGGAGCTGCAGGATACCGTATCAGCCAAAAGGCGAACTCTCCTCCTCTCGAGAGAAAGTCGGCAGATCATTCAGCGATGAAAAGGTTCTGGCTGACTGGGACGGATTGATAGCTACCCTGACGAGGCCCACCATTGTTCTGAATAATACACAGGTTCTCAATGTTGCACTTAAAGCTTGTCAATCACAATATCTGATGCAATAGTTTCTTTTGAATATTGTATCTGAATGATCTTGTCTTGAATCCTGGAGAATATAGAATGAAATGCAGAAATACTTTCTTGTTGCTTACCGGTGTATGTATTATAACCAAAGCAGGTTGCGGATCGGGTGAGGAGACAGCTTCCACCGGAGTACCGCATAGATTAGAGGACACAATAGTGGCTCCGGCTGACAGCTTGCTTTTCGTATCGGACACTGTCTCTGTTGATCTGATGGCCGATTACGGTATTGCTACAGTTGATGATATTGATGCTACTAACAGCGGTTTGATAGCACTTCTCGATGGAGCAAGCGCGACCGTTACGGTTATTACAGATTCAGGTGAACTCATTTCCCGGACCGGAGGCTCCGGTAGCGGTCCAGGTGAATTCCAGTGGCCTCAGGCGATATCCATATCTAGTACCGGCTCTATTGCAGTTTCAGATCTGCTTGCCGGCACCGTGAGGATCCTTGACCCCGACCTTGATTCGTATGTTGATCTGCAGGGATTCGCGATGGCAAATCCGGGGGTTATGTATCTGAAGAGTGAAGGCAGTTTTGCTGGAATGAGGATGATTTTCCGCTCAGATGACGGGAATACCATTATAGGCTACCAGACAGCCCTCTGGTCTGAAAGTTCATCAGAACCCACAGTTATCTATAGGGAGGATATGGAATCGTTTACTCCCAACGACTTTGGCCGATCAATAATCACTCCCTATCCTATGGCCTGCAATTCAGAGGGAGTTGTCTTATTGGCGGATGTGTCCAGCGAAGAGTACATAATGTATTCCTACAAGGCTGACGGGACCCTCTCCTGGTCTCTTGAACGCCCGTTCCACCGAACAGAGAAAACGGAACTTGAGATACTTACTGAAGAGAGTATGGTTGAAAGACGCATGCAACAGACCGCTCATCAGGCTAACTACACCGCGGATCCCTACAACTACGCGGTTTCCTCACTCGCAATTGGTCCGAGTGGAAGACTCTGGGCGGAACGACCCGGGGCTGGAATCGTATTCTTTGATGTCTACGACCCGGAAACGGGTCAGCTTCTTTTCACCGCATCGGCGGAAGAGGAACTGGATCTTACCAGGCTGGAAGTAACCGCGGGAGGGATCCTTGGAGTTACGTCGGGAGATATCCCTTCCCTTGTAAGGTTGAAGGTTACAGCTCCTTGACCGCCAGGAGCTGTTGGAAGATCATATGAAGAAGTATGAATGAAAACAGGGAGGTTTGCATGAAAAAGAGAATAGGCAGTCATGTTATGGTGATAACCGTACTGGTCCTGGGAATTCTCTCCACTTCAGTGTCAGCACAGGATCCTGAAACAACCGGTCCGGTCATTGGTACTTTCGATTCCCGATGCGTTGCCGCGGCCTACTACCGCTCCGAGGAATTCCTTGCCGATATAGCTGAACAAAAGGCGGAATATGAAGAAGCTCTGCAGGTCGGTGACACGGAGCGTGCAGATGAGCTTGGTGCGCTGGGACCAGAGCAGCAGCAGCTCGCGCATGAGCAAGTCTTCAGCAGGGGGGACATCGATGAGATCATCTGGTTGATATGGAGCGAGCTTCCCGATGTCGCCGAGGAGGCGGGGGTTGATCTAATAGTGAGCACATGGGACATCATCTACAGGGACGAAAGTATGCAGTTCGTTGACGTGACCGACCTTTTGGTCCTGTTCTTCGATCCCTCGGAAGAGACTCTCGACCTCATCGAGAGCATGAGGGGAATGCCTGCCATCCCCCCGCAGTTCCTGCAAGGCAGCGACTGAGTGCTGAGAGCAACAGGAGGGGCACGCTGAGCGAGTACATCTCACTGCCGGAAGAATTCTTTCTCAAGGATGCGGTAATGCTTGCACCGGTTCTCCTCGGGTGTTTGTTAAGAAGAGATACATCTGCTGGATTAATCACCGGCATCATCGTTGAAACAGAAGCATACACGGAGGAGGATCCTGCAAGTCACGCTTTTGTCGGCAGGACAGAACGCAACTGGCCGATGTTCGAGAATGGCGGCATGGCCTACGTTTATCTGATCTATGGCATTCATAACTGTTTCAATGTAACCGCAGGAATGGAAAACAGTGGTGAAGCTGTACTGATCAGAGCTCTTCAACCTGCTGAAGGTGTCGAACTCATGAAGAAGAACCGGATGGTTCAGGGAATCACTGATCTTTGCAGCGGCCCCGGGAAACTTTGTCAGGCGTTGTCTATCGACAGGAATCTGAATGGTGCTTCTCTAACGCATGGTGAGATTCAGATTCAGATGCCCTGTTTCAGAGAGGAACTCGACATTGTAAGAACAGAGCGGGTGGGCATTACAAAAGCAGCAGGACTTCCCAGACGCTTTCTGATTAATAATTCAAAATGGATTTCCAGGAGAATCAATAGTTTCTGATTAATCAGGCTGAGTTTTCCGGTATCCTTGAGAGAATTCTTGAAGCGAGCAGCAGCAATCCTATTCCTTCCAGAACCGCGAAGAAGACGTAGATATCACCGTGGAAGGCGGTTTCATAGCCCTCAGCCCATCTAAGAGTCCAGAGTATGTACCCATGAGGAACAAGCGCCTGAAAGATTGGAGATTGCGTCCATGATGCTGTAACAGCCTGTGACATAAATGCCATTAGAAATAGTATTCTTCCGCTGAATTGCAGATACTCTTCAAGGATAATAAGAAGGGAAACCGCAGTAATGGCTGAAAAGGGAATCACGACCCACAGCTGCCATGGGATGGTTTCAAGCTTCATTCCCCATAGTACCGCGAGCAAGAGAGACGGAAGAACACCAGCCAGAAACGGAAGGACAATCTCAGGAAGGAGAAGAGAAATTTTTCCCGCTTTTGAAGTGAACAGCAGTTCAGCAAGTGCTCTCCTTGCGGATGATCCCGGCCACCCGATAAGAAATGACGCTGGTACGGCATAAGCAATACAGGAAATTGATAGTGTCAGCGGATCAATGCGGGTCTGGCCTGGAAATATCCAGGCTGAAACCGGTGCCGCAAGCAGGATCCACAGAAATGCTCGTCTATGCACAGCCCATTGGAGCATGAGCTGGAGCACTCTGATCCAGATTCTTAGATATCCAGATCTTCCCCGCAAAAAAGATCCACCTCTCCAGTATCTTCATCATCAGAGAAAAAGTCCGTAAGTTCCGCGGAAGAAGGGGATCTGATTTCCAGACCCGCAATCTGCCTGGAATTGGCTCTGGCCAGGTTGGCCAGATTTGTAACCGCTGCAGACAGGTTCGAGTGATTGAATTCATATCCGCCTTCTACTGCAACAATATCTCTCGCTCCTTTAAGACTTTCCATTACTAATCTGGGCAATGCAGGAAAGAACAATACCCTCATCCGCATGAGAGAAGAACATGCATCGGCAAGTTCCTGGAAGCGAATGATATGAGTAACGCTGTTCTCACTGCACAGAGCGATTCTCTTAGATGAATGCGGTACATATTCCAATCCGGGAACTGATGCAACAACTGCGCAATTACTGTCACACAGGTCCTCCAGCAGTGGATGCAGATCAATGGGGAATGGTCCCTGAAGGATCAGAACTTTTGGAACAGGAAGACAGGCTGCTGCAAAACCCGTGATAAACTTCAGATCAGCCGAAAGATCTGCCACAGGTGTATCCGTGTAATCAGTCAGAGAACACCAGTTATACAGCTGAGAAAGGATTTCCTCTGAATCCTTTCTGCTGAAACCAGCCGCTGCAGCTGCGAGTTTAAGGTGCCCTGACACAGTTACACCGCTGGGGCACGAAAAATCCGCTGAGACATATGCTACAAGACCTCTTGCGCTATGGCTCATTACATCCAGGTGCTGCTCACCTATCAGGACTCTACCTGAAACAGGACTGCTTCTTCCCGCTAGAATATCGGCAAGTTTCGGGGCTATTGTAGTTTCATCACCAAGGAGGATCAGCATTGAACCTGCAAGTACTGCCAGTTCAAGAGGGTCAGTAGCTCTATTCGAGAAGTACAGCTTCTCAGTTATGAGCTGTACTGATGAATCCATCCTGCTTATTCCTTTCCGACCAAAGCCTTCCTCAGGCTGTCATCAGCCATTTCAAGCGCACGTACAACAGCAAGTCCTTCGGTTCCTGATGATTTAGGAGTAGTACCGGTTTCGATGCACCGAAGAAATTCTTCCATCTCGCTCGCGAGAGGTTCGCCTGTATCCAGTTTGGGTGAGACAATATCTCCCGTTCTGTAAGAGAGCTGATACTCGCCAAAGCTTTCCGGTTCGATTACTTCAACACCTTTGTCGTAGATCTTGATTTTTTCAAGTGGCTCAGTGTCATCGTATACAAGCATCTTCCTGCTTCCAACAATAACAGTTCTTCTTAACTTCGAGGGTGAGAGCCAGGAAACCTGGACATTGGCTATTGAACCGCTTGGGAACGCAAGATCGATAAAAGCCACATCCGGTATTCCATCAAGAACATACGCATGACCGAATGCGTTTACTTCAGTCGGTTCTTCATTCAACCAGTAGAAAAGCATTGAGAAATCATGAGGGGCAAGATCCCAGATAACCGATACATCCTTCTGATGCAAACCCAGATTCACTCTACTTGAGGTTATGAAATGTATGTCTCCGAGTTCTCCGCTGTCGATTATTTCCTTGGTTTTAATTACAGGTGGAGAGAACATGAATGTATGTCCAACCATAGTGACCAGTCCGTTTTTTCTGCCAAGATCAACCAGTTCTTCGGCTTCCTCTACAGATGCTGCGAAAGGTTTTTCGACGAAAACATGCTTTCCTGCCAGAAGAGCCTGCTTTGCCAGTGGAAAGTGAGAGGAAACATCAGTTGCAATAACAATAGCATTCAGATCATTGCTGTCGATAAGATCCTGGTATTTTCCGGTACTCTGAATATCTGGATAGTGCTGTGCCATTTTGTTCAGACGCGCAGTATTGGAATCGCAGATGAACAGACCGCCATTTCGACGGTTGGCGTAAATATTTCTTAGCAGATTGGGACCCCAGTAACCAAGTCCGACTATTCCAGTTTTTACCATAACATTCCTTCCCGGTTTTCGAACACTTAAGCAACATGGAATTTCGTGGAAACTACCACCTTTTACAGCAACGGTAAAGCATCTATATGTTATGCACAGGAGGTGGCTGATGGATTTTGAAAAATTAACGATTAAATCAAAGGAAGCGATACAGGAGGCGAGTAGACTTGCCATTGAAGCCGGTAATCCCGAGATTGGCCCGGTTCATCTGGCATCAGTGCTTCTTGATGATTCAAAGGGCGTTATTGCCGGTGTACTCAACAGTCTGGAGATTGACCGGAAAAGGGTAGTAAATGAGATCACAGGGATTCTGGGATCACTGCCAAAGACTCAGGGTGGCACTGAGCCTCGTATGTCAAGAACGCTGATCAAGGTGTTAGGTGCTGCCGAGCAAATCGCTTTGAAAATGAAAGATGAATATATAGCCAGAGAGCATCTGTTCCTTTGTCTGCTGAAAGCAGGGGGCAGGATATCTGACATACTTGAATCCATAGGTATTTCTGAAAAAGATTTTCTTTCAGCCCTTGCTTCGGTAAGAGGATCTTCCAGGATTGATACCGAAACCTCCGAAGATAATTTTAAATCGCTTGAGAAATACACGAGAGATCTAACGAGAATGGCTCGTCAGGAGAAACTTGATCCTGTAATCGGAAGGGATGACGAGATTCGCAGAGTAATGCAGGTTCTCGGCAGGAGACGAAAGAACAATCCGGTTCTCATCGGTGAACCCGGTGTTGGGAAGACCGCGATTGTTGAGGGCCTTGCCCGTCGTATCGCTGAAGGGGATGTGCCGGAGACATTGACAGATAAACGAGTGCTGTCCCTGGATTTGGGAGCGCTGATAGCCGGAGCGAAATTCCGCGGGGAATTCGAGGAAAGGCTGAAGTCAGTACTGAAAGAGATAGTGGCATCAGAGGGCTGAATAATTTTATTTATTGACGAAATGCATACACTGGTAGGAGCCGGGGCAGCAGAGGGAGCGGTTGATGCTGCAAATATGCTTAAACCGGTTCTTGCCAGAGGCGAATTGCATTGTATAGGCGCGACAACTCTGGATGAGTACAGAAAGCATATTGAAAAGGATGCCGCGCTTGAAAGAAGATTCCAGCCTGTTATGGTCAAACAACCATCTGTTGAGGATACCATCAGTATTCTCAGAGGACTGAGGGAGAGATATGAGAGCCATCATGGAATCATCATTCAGGATGCTGCCCTGATAGCTGCGGCTACTCTTTCTGACCGTTACATAACTGACAGATTTCTTCCTGATAAAGCGATTGACCTTGTTGACGAGGCCGCGAGCAGACTCCGAATTGAAATTGACAGTATGCCCGAAGAAATTGATGAAATCAGACGAAAAATCATACAGCTGGAGATAGAGCGGGAGGGTCTGCGAAGAGAGGATGATTCGAGTTGTCTTGCAGAACTTGAGAATATTGAAAAGGAGCTTGCTGAGCTGGAGGAGGAGAGAACCGCTCTTGAATTATCCTGGAAGAATGAGAAAGACCTCATTGACAGAATCAGGGATCTCGCAAGGGAGGCTGAGGATCTTCGAGGAGAATCAAAGATCGCTGAACGGGAGGGTGATCTTGAAAAGGTGGCTGAAATACGGTACGGTAAGCTCCATGATCTTGAAGAGAAAACATCAGATCTCAGGAGGAAGCTGGAAGATCTTCAGAAGAGTGGATCCATGCTTTCCGAAGAAATTACAGCCGATAATATTGCGGAGGTTGTATCCAAATGGACAGGTATTCCTGTTACTCGACTGATGGAAAGTGAGAAGCAGCGCCTTCTCACACTTGAAGAAGAGCTTCATCGAAGAGTTATCGGGCAGGATGAAGCCGTTTCCGCCGTGGCCGAGGCAGTCAGGAGAGCAAGAGCGAATGTGCAGGATCCGAACAGACCTCTCGGAAGCTTTATCTTCATGGGACCGACCGGAGTGGGTAAGACTGAACTTGCACGATCACTGGCAGATTTCCTGTTTGATGATGAGAACTCACTGATCAGAATAGATATGAGTGAATTCATGGAGAAGCACTCTGTCTCCCGTTTGATAGGAGCACCTCCCGGATATGTGGGATACGATGAGGGAGGATACCTGACAGAGGCTGTCAGGAGAAGACCTTACTCAGTGGTTCTTTTCGATGAAATCGAGAAAGCGCATCAGGATGTTTTCAATATTTTCCTGCAGATTCTGGATGAAGGTAGGCTCACTGGCGGTAAGGGAAGAACTGTGGATTTCCGCAACAGCGTTATAATCATGACAAGCAATCTGGGCAGTGACTGGATAGCTGAAACGGCTGGAAAACTTTCGCAGAAGGAGTTGACAGAAAGAGCAAAACGTGAACTGAGCACCAGATTCAGGCCTGAATTCCTTAACAGAATAGACGACATAATAGTGTTCCGTCCACTTGGGCGAGATGAAATCAGAGAGATTGTAGAAATACAGCTTTTGAGATTGAACAGGCTTCTGGGAGAGCAGAATATTGCTCTTCTTCCATCCGAATCCGCAATAGATCTTCTTGCAAGGATGGGATACGATCCGGCATTCGGTGCCAGGCCGCTCAAACGTGTATTACAGAAACATGTACAGAATGAGCTGGCAACAGCGATTATCGATGGAAGTATTCTTCCCGGTCAGGAAGTTCTTCTTGATACGGACGGCGATGATTTCGTACTTGAACCCGTTTTATCAGAAGAGGACAATTCTGAAACGGAGTAACAGGTATGGTGACAAAAATTAATTCTCAATGCGGGTTCCTGTGATCCCAACCCTTGTCGTACTGGTTGGATATCTGGCTGCAGATATTTTCCTTTCCGGATTCGCAGCTGCTCTTCTCGTTATATCACTCGGTCTGGGGGAATTCCTTTTTCTGCTGATTTTCCGTGGGACAAAGCATCCATCCCTCATCCTTGAGGGAGCTGTGCTTGCAGGTGCAGGTCTAGCCGGAGAGGCTCTGGCTGCAAGAGGTTACAATGGAGCTGGATATATTCTCCTGGAGATTATATTTGCAGGCGTACTGCTTATTTCAACCGCTACAGGTAAACCATGGCTTGCCTCTCAGATAAAAAGGTTTGCCGGGTTTTCAGCAAGTAGAGAATTTTCCATGGATATGTCGAAAGGGATGGGTTTTCTATTCCTGACTCACGGTATTTTACTGACAATCATAGTGTTTCTGAAAGGCAGTATATCTGTCTTTCCGGCTGTACTCTCCTTTGTTGCAATGTATATTGTCACAGTATATGTGCTGAGAAAAAGACAGAGAAGATTTCGAATCCAGACTTTCCCACAGCTTCGCAAGGGTAGTGAAGGAATGTATTTCCTTGAAATTGCCGGGGATCGACTTGCCAGTCTTTCAATGTCCAACGGGGTTGTAACAGATATCTCCTCCGTCGATATAACCGAGGGATGTGAGGTATATCGATTTATGTAATCCCTTGAGGAATGTCTGAGAGCGAGTGGATGCAGAGCAGTCCGGTTTTCCATGTGGAATGCTGATACGCTTCCTCTTGAACTGGCAGGTTACAGAGAAGTGCCAGCCGGCTGGAACAAGATTCTATAGAAGGATATCCAGAGCCTGCTGAGATATCCTGGTTAAGTCGGTTACAGGCTTATTCACCTTCATTTACGTTGACTTGAAGTGATTATTGAACAATCTTTGGACACACTTTCTTTAACTGTGTCCAGCAGACACTATAGCATTTCAACAAGGACCAGGAGGTTTCCCATTGAGTGAAAGCAGGAAATACCCGTTCCCGGAGATTGACTCGAACATCTGTAAGGGATGCAAGCTCTGCATTGCGGCTTGCCCTACAAATGTGCTTGTCATTTCGGATAAATTGAACTCCAAGGGTTTCCATTTCTCGGAGTATATCGGTGAAGGTTGCGTCGGGTGCGGCAATTGTTTCTATACTTGCCCTGAGCCAAGCGCGGTTATCGTTTATTTGAAGGATTATGTCTCAGAGGAGGTGAGCTGAATGCCTCGCAAACTGATGAAGGGAAACCACGCTTCAGTCTATGGTGCTATTCTGGCAGGATGTGAAGCCTATTACGGTTATCCAATAACACCCGCCAGCGAGATAGCGGAGTCCGCATCAACTCTGTTCCCGAAGTTTGGCAGGATCTTCCTCCAGGCTGAAAGTGAAGTAGCTGCAATAAATATGGTTTATGGGGCCGCAGGCTGCGGACAGAGAGTCATGACCGGCAGTTCCGGTCCGGGTATCAGCCTGAAGCAGGAGGGTCTTTCCTACTGTGCCGGCTCAGCGCTTCCGTGCGTAGTGGTCGATATCATGCGCGGTGGACCGGGTCTTGGAAATATCGGTCCGGAGCAGAGCGATTACAACCAGGTTGTCAAAGGCGGTGGACACGGCAATTACCGTAATATCGTTCTGGCTCCCAACTCCGCTCAGGAAATGTGTGATCTGACAATGCTGGCTTTTGAGCTCGCGGATAAATATAGAAATCCCGCATTTGTACTTACTGACGGAGTTATCGGACAGATGATGGAAGCAGTTGATCTTCCGGAGCCTGTTTCCGAGTTTCCCGACAAGAGTGACTGGGCTGTAAAGGGGACCGATGAAACAAGACATCTGATTAACTCCATCTATCTTGATCATGATGATCTTGAAGAATGGAACAGAGAACTTGAGAGGAAGTACGAACTTATCCAGAAAAACGAAGTTCTGGTGGAGGAATACATGATGGATGACGCTGAAATAGTGACAATCGGTTACGGCAGTTCCAGTCGTGTACTTCGATCAGCTGTTGACATGGCAAGAGAGAATGGCATCAAGCTCGGACTTTTCAGACCCATAACACTTTTCCCCTTCCCGGTAGATGAGATCGCTAAGCTTCCGGAAGCGGGAATCAGGGGTATTCTTACAGTCGAGATGTCGACTGGTCAGCTTGTTGATGACGTGAATCTGGCACTGAAAGGGAGAATGATTTCCGACCTGTACAGCAGGCTCGGTGGAAACGTTCCTTCTGCCGTGGAGATCCTTGAGAAGATCTCCGAGCTTTACGGGGTGTGACATGGAAAAAAAGACAGTACTCAGAAAACCAAAGGGATTCATCGATGTATACAAGCACAAACCCGGAGCGGAAAAGGACAGAACGCATTACTGTCCCGGATGTGGTCACGGTATACTGCATAAGCTGATCGCGGAAGCTCTTGAGGATTTTGATCTCGTCGAAAAAACGATAGTTATCAGTCCGGTCGGCTGCAGTGTATTTGCGTATTACTACTTTCACACAGGCAACCTGCAAGTAGCTCATGGAAGAGCTCCTGCTGTTGCTTCCGCGGTTTCAAGAGCAAATCCTGATTCGGTAGTTATCAGTTACCAGGGTGACGGTGATCTTGCAGCCATCGGCGGCAATAATATCATTCAGGCTGCTAACAGAGGCGAGAACATGGTTGTTTTCTTCGTTAACAATGCCATCTATGGAATGACAGGTGGGCAGATGGCTCCTACAACTCTGGCTGGACAGAAGACAACCACAACTCCCTACGGTCGCAATGTTAAGACCGACGGTTATCCCATACAGGTGTGTGAGTTGATAAACACATTTACTGCGCCTGTCTATGTAACAAGGACATCTCTCCATGATATGCCGAATATCAGAAAAACCAGGACCGCTGTTCGCAAGGCAATCATGAATGCGAAGGAAAAGAAGGGATTTTCCTTTGTTGAAGTTCTCAGCATGTGCCCGAGCGGCTGGAAGAAGGATTCATTACAGAGTCAGCAGTGGATCAAGGAAGATATGATCCCAAGATTTCCACTTGATGTTTTCAGAGATATATCCGAGGATGCAGAAGCAGTGGAACGTCCTGTACCGGTTATGGATCCGGAGGAAGTAAAGAAGATATTCGGCTACAGCGATTTTAAAGCCGGTACAATTCAGAAGAATCCTGAAGCAAATTTCGAGAAAGTATTCCTGCGCGTAAGCGGCTTTGGTGGACAGGGAATAATGTCCACAGGAATCGCTCTTGCGAATGTCGGCATGGAATATGACTATAATGTCAGCTGGCTTCCTTCTTACGGTCCGGAAATGCGAGGCGGGACCGCGAACTGCTCTGTAAAGATACAGGAAGACATGATTGGTGCATCCGAAGTCACAGAACCCAATATTATTATAGCCATGAATCAGCCAAGTCTTGAGAAATTCGAGAAGATTATGGTTCCTGGTGGAGCACTTATTTACAACAGCACACTCATTGATATCGAACCTTCCCGCAATGATGTCGACATCTATCCGGTGCCCATCACCGGAATTGCTGATGAACTGGGAGATACAAGAGTACAGAGTATGGTCAGTGTCGGTGCATTTGCTGCGATTACCGGGTTGTTCGATCCGGAGGAGATCGTCAGACTTATGCCCTCACTGTTTGAGGGGAAGCCCGATAAAGTCCTGAGGATGAATGAGGAAGCTGTTCGACGAGGACACAATTACGTTACTGAGAACTTCTCTGTATGATTGGCTGTGCTGCCGGTGGGTTTTCTGCCGGCAGCACATCTGCACTAAGCCTTTCGGCTCGTATAATATTGTACCTGAGCTTCTACAGACGTTGAACCTCGAATGAACAGGGGATTATTATGAAAATATTTTCTAATATGACGTTCCTGCTGCTATTGCTCTTTCCCGGAATAGTTCTGGCCTTCGGATATGCCGATGCTCATGGAAATGGCAGTCCGATTCCCGGATTAAACGCCGTATCTCTTGGCCTTGGGGGAGCAAGAGCAATAGGTTTTGGCGATGCTCTCTCCATTCTGACCAATCCGGCTGAAATCTACAGGATTCCTGGAACCTCATTAACTATGTCTATTGGTCCTGCTGTTCTGATAGAAACAGTGGAAGACAGTACCGGTAGAAACTCAAGTAACTGGATTGCTCTGGGAAATCTCAGCGCAGCCGTAAAGTTCCAGCCAAGTTCCAGACTTGCCATTGGCGCGGGAATTGCCAGACTAACCGATTCTTCCTATGAGGGTATGTACCATGTACGTGATGAGACCCCTCCGGATTACGGTGAAATCATAGAGACCATGGAACTCAGTGTTACAGGAGGTCTTTATGAATCAGCCGCTGGATTCTCCTGGAGACCCGTAACCTGGATGAACATAGGTCTTTCCGGCGGGCTTCGTTTTGGTCAGGTTGATTATGATTCTACATATCTGGACAGAAGGGATCCGGAAAACGATACTCTGGTTTCATGGGGCTGGACTGAAAATGAGTTCTGCTGGCATGCAGGATTAGTAATTCCCCTCAGTCTAACCAGCCTTGGTGTTTCCTGGGCTTCTCCGAGTGAGCATTACGATGGAAGAATAGCCGCAGGCGCCATCCTGTATACAGGTGAGTTGTAGCAGGGGGCTTTTGGCGCGGAGATTGAGATTGTTGATCCGGGTGACGCCAATGCAATAAAAGTTAGAATTCTGGGTCAGTTTCATCCTGCTGGTTCACTCACATTCAGAGGAGCTTTCACGTTCAGTGACAGAGGAGATGAAATCAAACGGCAGGGAATTGGACTTGCGCTGGGAACTGGAATAGCATTCGGCAAACTTACTCTGAATGCAGCCTATTCCTGGTCATCTGTTGACAGAGATGGAATCGCGTTCGGTTATACCGAACCCGAATATATCAAGCACTCTTCAGCAATACTATCTACAGGACTTAACTGGAATATTTAACCTCTAATTTACAACCAGGGTCTGACAGACAGTCTGTAATCCATCATCTCATCAGGCGAGAAAAACAGTTCTATTTCTCTCTGTGCGGATTCCATTGAATCGGATGCGTGGATCATGTTATGTCCTGGTGAAGTTGCGTAGTCTCCTCTTATTGTTCCAGGAGCTGCCTCAGCGGGATTTGTTACTCCAACCATTGATCTGACAATGGTTACAGCAGCGAGTGATTCCAGGACGATAATCACCGAGGGGCCACTGGTAATAAATGAAATCAGATCTTCATAGAACGGTTCTCCCAGATGCTGCCTGTAATGATGAGCTGCAGTTTCCGGAGAGATCCTGCAGAGTTTCATTGCAGTGATTTTCAAACCTCTTCGTTCAAATCGCGAAATCAGATCGCCGATGAGTTCCCTTTGAACAGCGTTTGGCTTCAGAATAACAAGGGTCTGTTCCATAGACATCCTTTCAGGTTAATCTGGAAAATACATATATACCTGTGCCCGGTGCAACATTGATTCTCGGTCTATCCAGTGGTATCTTCCATTTGATTTCAATTCATCAGATATTCAAAATATGAAGGGATTATTCAATGGGATTACATATTTCTCCAGTATCTGTTCGAACGGGTGCTGATTCGATAATCAGCATAGTTCTCCTGCAGCTGTTCATAGTGATCTGTTTCGCGGGAAGCAGTGAGGGATATGGATATCATGATGCTCTGAATATGGGCAACAGCATTGATGTTATCAGTATCAGATCGGCAGCCATGGTTGGCATCAGAGTCTTTGGCTCAGATGGACCTGCCGCTCTGTTTATAAATCCAGCTTCTCTTCATAGCATTGGCCGATTTGAAGGATCACTTTCCACATCTTCAATTGCGTGGACAGAGGAAATTATTGACAGCACCAGCGTAATACAGCGGTCAGATAAGAGTCTGGGTTCGCTATCCGCAGCGGTTGCGTTTCGTGCCGGATCAGATATTGTCCTTTCCGGTGGTCTTGCAAAGGTATCTGACCACCAGTACTCAGGTACACACTTGATGCCCGATGATCCTGCTTATCCGGATATTGCGATAATTGAGATTCTTGATGCTTCGGGTGGTCTATGGGAAGCTCTGGGTGGTCTGTCATGGAGTCTGAAAGACAATCTTGTCATGGGCCTGTCAACCGGAATGAGATTTGGTAAAATCGAATATAGATACACATATGATCTTTACCGCACTCCCGAAACAGATTCAATATCCAACTGGAGCTGGGAAACCAGTGATATCTGTTACCATGCCGGCATTCTTTTTGGAGACGAAGGTACGGGAATCGGAGCATCCTTTACATCGGGATCTGATCATTACCTGTCTCGCGTTTCTCTGGCGGGAAGAGCGAGGGCCGAACATATAGGCAATATAAGAATGGGTTTTGAGGGAGAAGTTATCAGTATATTTGATGATAATTATTTCAACGGCAAACTGTTCCTGGAAGCACCCATCCGAGCTGACCTTAACCTGTTCACCGGAATTGGTTTCTACGAGGGTGAAAATATGAACCGCGTAGGAACCGCATTCTCTGTGGGTGGGAATTACACTCTCGACAGGATTCTATTCGAATGTGCTCTGTTTCACAGTGGAAGATCCCGGAGAAGTACATCCTTCCCGAATGAGTACTCTGATTCCGTTGATGATTCCTGGACACAATTCTGTTTAGGCCTGAGTTACAGACTCTAGTAAGATATCTGAAGTGTGGTGACCGGAAGAATGAATAACGGATCGAAATACTCCCGCTCTTCCGGTGGGTGGGTAAGAATTACCTGGGCACCGGATTCAGGAATTGTACTTGTATCCGGAGATAGTGCCGGAATACTTGGAGTTTCAGCCAGGAGACTGATTAATTCCCCTGACCCATTGACTCTATTGCCTGCTGAATTGGCGGGTATTCTCTCCAATGGATTACCTGAAGCGCCTGTTCAGGTATCCATTTCACCCCTCACAGGAACTGTATGTACTGTAAATGACTACGCTGAAATATTACTTTTCGATACACCGGATCTTCAGGATGGTGGCAATATCATGCTTGATGAACTTGGGGCAGGTGTAGTTGTTACTGACAGGACCGGGAATATTGTTCTCTGGAACAAAGCTATGACAAGCATCTTCAGGGTTCCCAAACAGCATGTTATGGGAAAGCAGCTACAGGATGTTCTGCCCTCTCCAGTCCTCTAATCAAGGGATAACGTTATTAAGATGGTTCTTGATGGAAAGAAGATAAGAGTTTTTAGTCATCTTGACGATCAGAGGAGCGTTGACCGCACTTTCTCCCTAGGTG
>JAUWJE010000202.1 GCA_030607835.1 Candidatus Fermentibacterota bacterium
CATCCATGGTATTGCGGAATGTGGAATATGTCATCGAAGCTCATTTTGAGTTCACGTCAAAAGATGACAACAATGAGGGCAAGCATATGGATATATTCAGAAGACGGGTAAAAAAAAGGAAGAAGCCCGTGAATACCTCCGAATAAGCAGCAGAGCTCTTTTAACTGAGCTTGTGGGTCAAAACGATGAGTGAAAAATCATTGCATTTTACAGACATTTCTGTTTACAGAGCCCTCGGTATTCAGCAGGGGGATGAATTCGAATTTTCAGGCATCTCTTCCGGAGTCAATCTGATATGTGGACCCAACGGTTCGGGGAAAAGCACAACCGCTCTGATTATTCAAGAGTTGTTGTGGCCGGGCAGAACCGGGCTGGAAAGACCCTCTGCAAACGGTAAATTTACAATAGACAATACCAGGTGGTCATGATCAATTCTCTGACCATGTCATAGGGAAACGCTTCGAGATGAGGTTCGATACTCTGATTAATGGGGATGACTCGCATTTGTGGAATGGTCCTGACGGGTCTACTTCGCTTCTGTGTACTCCAGTAGTCATCAAGATCCCTTATCAGATCCTCACTGAGATTGTTAACCTGGAATTCATAGATCCCTATTACGAACGGAGCGGCAAGATAGAGAGGGGAACCATCCTCGGGATGGATGGAAAAGATCAGCCCCTTTAAAGCCATTTCAGCAAGTCTCTTTTCCGTTTCGACATAAGGAAGAGCAGCTCTGTCAGCGATAATCCGGGCTTCCTCCCGGTTAAGGGTAAGGTGTACTGCCAGTTCTGCTTCTTCCGGAGTAAACAGCCTTCGTAACAGGCGGAGCTCCGCGCCGGTGTGACTTGGGACAAAGCCACCGGGAAGCGTATCAAGATGCTCCGCTAGTTTCTGAAAAATATTCTCATGCATAATAACCCCCCGGATCA
Organism: Candidatus Fermentibacterota bacterium; assembly: GCA_030607835.1. GTDB lineage: Bacteria > Fermentibacterota > Fermentibacteria > Fermentibacterales > JCC-6 > Aegiribacteria. The sequence goes on from JAUWJE010000202.1 coordinate 930, forward strand.
GATTGGAAGATACCAGGTCAGCTTGGCATAGAAACCGATATCAGGTGTTCCGAAGCTGCCTTCTTCGTTCTCCTCGAAAAGGTTCTCTACCAGGAAGTAGAACATACTTCCGGGCAGATACTGCCAGCTGAAGAGCATATTTGCGGTTATCTCACTGCTTTCGCTCTCCTGCGACTGGCTGTAATCCATCCTGAACCGTGAATACTGTGAGAAAAGTCTGAGATTCATATCAGGATTGAAGATGTAATTCACACGGAGAATAAGGGATTTCCAGTAAGTATCTCTTATATCCCAGTCAGCAATTTCCCAGTTGTAGTTAGTACTTCCATCGGTATTGAACATGTTACCTTCGAGACCAACGGTAAGAGCCGCAGAAGGTCTGAACCTGAATGTCGCCTGGTAATTACGGAAAGTCCCACCCAACTCCCACTTGCCCGAACCAAAACCTATCCTTCCACAGAGCGGGTCGAAACGGTTGGTCCTAAACCAGCTGTAGAAATTGGCATGATCACCGTAAGTGTGTCCTTCAGGTCCTTCGTGTGGATCGAAATATTCTCCCGAGTAGTTACCCTCTATTCCGAAGTTCACGTCGTTCATCAGAGTTGCGTGAGTGCCGAGATCAATATTCTGAGCGGTAACTTCTCCATGAAGCTGTTTTGCGTAGTAAACTCCACCGTGGTAACCTATCTCGCTGAATGGCTCTTCGGGTCGGATATTGTGCCAGAAGTGACCCCATGATTCCCAGAAACCGTTTTCCGTAGTGAATCCGGTAGCGTTTACATTGAAGTTCTCTCCAACGTACCTGAATCCGGTCTCATACCCGATACGGCTGCGTATTTTATTAAATTCTATCTCATAGGCTCCATCATCTTCAAGTCCGGTGTTCCAGCTCCTTGCAGCAGCAAGACTCACGAGATGGTTCCCCGGCATTTCGAAGGCGCCGTCAAGCGCAAGTGCATTATTATGCTCTGCGTCATGTTCATCCTGCTTCCAGGATTCCCTTGAGACGGCAGATATTCCAATATAGCTATATGTTCCGAAGTCTTTTACTGTTCTGAATATCCCGTAGTTGGTCGCGGGAACCAGCATGAGATCATCCTCAGAAACTGTTGCGGTAACCGCGTCCAGAAATCCGAATCTGAATCCACCGCTGAGTGAGCCGGATATCTTGCCTCCGCCTATGATCGGAATCACATCACCATTCGGCGCGACAGCACCAATTCGACGAGAATAAAACATCATGAACGGCATTCTGAATACATTCTGAGATTCCAGGAAGAAAGGTCGTCTCTCCTGCAGGAACAGTTCAAAATGGGATAGATTCATCTCAACCGCATCCGCTTCGATCTGACCGAAATCTGGATTCACCGTAAAATCAGCCGCAATGCTGCTTCCTATACCAAGCTTCATATCAAGACCCGCATTGAAAGTGTTGTCCCATTCATCCTGTTCCGAATCATGGATGGAACGCTCAGAGGCGTACGGTCTGATCTCGAGACCGAGTGATCCTTCGATACCTTCGATACCGTTCAGTTCAGCAAAGGTTTCCAGATCAGCCATGGGGCCACCCTCGGAAAGAACATACCATCCGTTCTCGCGGGTTTTACCGAGTATCCTCTGGAAGTTGACTGTCCATGACTGGGCATCACTTGTCTGATCGAATCGAAGGCAGCTGAAGGGAATGGCGAATTCCGCGGTCCAACCCTCATCGGTAACACGGGTACCGCTCTCCCAGACCGCGTCCCAGCTGTAGTCCCAGCCCCCGTGAGGATTTATCTTGGAATCCATTTGAGAGTTGGCAAGGCTGATCTCGAAACTGGTTGCCTCCCTGCCGTCTCCCCACGTATCGAGGAGAATAGCGATCCATTCACCTGTGATGTAATTGTCTCTGGGAGTAAGCGCGTTCAACATAGTGGTCGGGTTGGGATCATTCATACTAAAGGCAAAATAGATATGACTGTCGTTGTATAGTATTGATATTTCGGTCTCTTCGGTCATCTCAGATCCGTACTCAGGACCATACTGTATAAGTGTGCAGCAGACAGTCTCCGCCTGTGACCAGACAGAGTCATCAAGAACTCCATCGATCAAGGGGCCATCCTGAATCCTGACCGCAGTTAAAGGTTGAGAAGTTGAAAGCGTTCCGATTAGCAGTAAAATTGATGCTAACATGATTCCTCCCTACACCGATTGAGTTTTGACTAAACATAACCAGAAGAAGCAATTCGCGGTAGGAATGCTGGTTACCCAAAACACCCCCCGCGCAGATCCTTTATATTACGCATAAGTTTAGGATATCCTAACGCCTTACATCTATCTTGAAAATCTCAATGTTGATTTCGATGAGTTGATCGATAATCATCCTTAGTTTTGAGTAATTAGCGATCATCTCTCTGATTCTCGGCAGCCTCCATTCCGGAATGTACACAATTCGTGTTTTTTGCTCACTGTTCTTATAATAAGTCATCCGGGTGCCGGACAAGAATGTCGGTGGACAGCTGTCGGTTTATTTATGAATGAAATATCACAATGAAGAACTGAATCAGGCTGTTATTCTGTAAAGTCTACTCCGGTGAGACTGGAAACATATCTCCGGCGAGAGGTGGAAAGATAAGTCCGGCGAGACTGGAAACATAACTCCGGCGTATGCAGCCATGTACACCTCCAGTATTTTCCTGAAGATGTAATGCTGTGCAAATTAGTGCAGCGCTATTTTATTGGTATGGATATTTTGAGAAATCAATTGTATTCTTGAGGAATACTGGGGTGGCAAGTTTGCCCGGAATCAATGGTAAGTTTAGTCCGGATTCACTGGCAAGTTTGACCGGAATCGGTGGCAAGTTTGGTCCGGATTATGCAAAAGAGGCTCGGCGCAACCGTAGCGCGGTTGAGTCATTGATCTTCGTACTGAAATATTCATACGAATTTGGCTGGCTTCGCCGCAGGGGGATTGATGCTGTACGGGAAGAACTTCTTGAGAAAGGCATAGTACACAACTTCAGCCGCATGGCTCTCATAAGAAGAAGAAAGAAGAAGATCCCAGAGTCCGTTCAGCAGAATCGCAGTAGCAAA
>JAUWJE010000259.1 GCA_030607835.1 Candidatus Fermentibacterota bacterium
GATGAAACCGGCACCTCCCGTTATCAGAACTTTCATAGTTGCATCAGTCCAATCAGTTTATAACAATGTCCTGGTAATGCTAGGTCACAAGGAACATCTTAATCAACGGTGTTTTTTCAATCATTAGGAAACTTGATTTCCCAACGCGCCGGAATCAGCTCCTGACACGGTTCATCTGACCGCTACTATCCTTTTTTACTTCAATTTATTCACTGAAATCAATGATACCGTCTGTCACTCACATAAGTCAATGACACCACTGCCCTGCATCCACATGAAATCCCGCATCAGGACACACCTCCCAGGCAATGTAATCCTCATCAGGCTCGCAGACCTTCTCAATCTGCTCCGGGTGATATCTCCTGTGCTCATGTCATTTCCTCTTTGCAGGTTTTGATGATATTTCACAATAATCTTATCGGTGTTATAACATCCCCGGCTGGCAGTTATATTCATCGCTGTTACACGGAAAGAATTTGATTCGCTGAAAACCGGAGGTATCTTGCTGAAAGTAGCTGTTGTCCTCGTCAATTACGGTCAGTGGGAGCTTACTCGGAAATGCCTTGATTCCCTTATGCAGTCCGAGGGAGTGGATATCAGAGTGACGCTTGTGGATAATCATTCCCCTGGAGAAGTTCCGGCATGGATTCAGAACTGCACCGGGATTCGGTTCAAGCGTCTGAGTGAGAACACAGGCTTTGCTGAAGGCAGCAATCGGGGATTTCAGATTTCCAGACAGGATATGGCCGAATTTACCCTGTTCCTGAACAATGACGCTGAAATCGCTCCAGGGACCATCTCTAATCTTGCCGCATTTCTCAATGATAATCCGGAAGCCGGCATAGTAACTCCACCAGTGTACTATGCATCCGATCCGGAACGGATATGGAGCGCTGGGGGCAGATTCATTCCATGGAAAATGAGATTCGACCAGAAGGAGTATCCTTCAAGGGGTGATCTTCCGGACCAGGCGGTGAAAATAGATTTCGCTTCAGGCTGTGCCATGATGATAAGAACGGAGCTTTTCGAGCGGACCAGCGGCTTCCGGGATGATTTCTTCATGTACTACGAGGATGCCGATCTCTGCCGGAAGGTGACACTTGCGGGGTATTCAATCTGGCTTCTTCCAGCGGAGGAGGTTGTGCATCATGTTGCGTCAGGGAGCGGAGGGGAATTGTCACCGCTCGCAGTCTACTTTGCAGAGCGGAACAGACTGATTCTCTCGCGGCAAATGCTCGGTTCCGGCATGAGGGTTGTTTTTCTTATTTACATCAGTGCCGTACTGATAGTGAAAACATTCAAATTTCTTCTCTGGCAGGATCCCGGTTTGATACCATGGATATGGAAGGGGTATGTAAGCGGGCTGTCGAGCAGAGCAGGTTACAAGGCTGTATTGAGAAAATTGAAAAAATAAGGATCGGACGTTACACAAGTATACGTTGTTATGTTCGACACTGCTCTAGAAGGCTGGCGATGCTCTCCGCTTCAGTCCACATTGATCTCTCCCTGACAACAAATTCTCTGCCTTCAGCGGTTATTCTGTCCAGTCGCGATGGGGACATGCTCAATATGGATGAGATCCCCTCAGCTATGCCCGAGACAGACCTCGGCACCAGAAAGCCCGTCACACCGTCATCCACATTCTCGATAAAACCGCCCTGATTAACCGCTATCACCGGACATCCGCAAGCCATGGCTTCAATCGGCACCAATCCGTAAGGTTCATTCTGAGCTGCGCAGATAACGGCAGTTGCGTTTCTATACAGTTCGATGAGTTCCCCGTCCGGAATCCCCTGAAGAATGCGCAGATTTACACGACTTCTTCGAGCGGATGCCATGAGTTTCTCAGCATATCTTCCTGTTCTTCTGTCGGCGACCACAATAAGTTCGCGATGATCATTCCCTGGTATTTTTCTTAATGCTTCGATTATCAGATGATGACCCTTGAACGGGGATAGAGCTCCGACTGAAAGAAAGTAGGACCCTTCTCGGACGCGGTCTCCGGGAGAGAAGAGGTTGGTATTGATCCCAGGGCGGACAGTAACGGGTTCCCTTCCGTAGATGGACGCGATTCTGGGACTCATGAAAGATGAATTGGCAATGAGAATATCAGCGGACCTGGCTGCCTTCAAGTCCATTCGCTTCTCCCTGCGGAGAACAGGCAGAATCAGAAGATCCGTCAGCCTGCTTCTGGTTTTGGAAACGTTTTTCTCATAAAGGCTCCTTGGAAATTCATGACACATGTAGACCGTTGGAGAAGATACTTGAAAGAGAAGAGGGGGTGCAGAGACAACCATCGATGAGCAGGAGAAGACGACATCTACTTCCTCTCTTGAAAGCTCTCTCGCCACGGAAGAGCAAAGATCGGTAAAGGCGGACAGCTTTTTCCACATTAGAAAAGGGGCGAGAATCTTTCCCTGCGGACTAAGGCTTCTACCCTCCGGAAAAGGATGAACAGTCAGCGGCACTCCGGCATCGGGTTTAAGAGCAGCTGATCCTTCAGGAAAGTGAATTGACCATTTGAATCTGTTCCTTAGGTTGAATATATGCTGGCCTGCGATCCGCACAGCCCCGCCGGTGGGCAGGTTATTGAAAAAACCGACTTTCAGCATGCAGACCCCCTTCGTTATCCATCCATCGAAGGAATATCATATACCGTGTTGTCATTTACCAGGAAGAGGAGTAAATTCATCTCTACGAGATTATGATCGACGCAGGGAGGAAAATATCGTGGGAATGCGAATAGGCATGGAAATATCCCCGCTTATCTGGGAGATGTCCGGAATACCCAACTATATTCTGAGGTTGCTTAACGGGCTTGCGTCTATCGACAGTGAGAACGAGTACTTCCTCTATACTAACAGATCAATCCCTTTTGATATGGGATTGCCGGGTAATTTCAGAACAGTTGTTCTGAGCAGTTCAAACCTAGTCCGTTATAGTATGGTTTTATCGGCGCATTCACTAAAAGCATGACGATCAATCCCA
>JAUWJE010000293.1 GCA_030607835.1 Candidatus Fermentibacterota bacterium
AGTTCAGCCGGGGGTGGTCTGCAGATGATCGTTTTCGGTCTCACATCAGTTGAGACAGGAAGAATTGCTGAAAACACCGCCAGCAATGCGGGGGGAGTAATTCTTAGAAATATTTCCATAGATGATAACCTTCAGGCAGTGGAGAAAATGCTGGCCATACAGAATCTTCATCCGGATATGATCATGCTCGCAGGCGGAACTGATGGAGGCGCCATTGCAGGGGTAGTCAGACTTGCAGAACTACTCGCCCTTTCCAGACCTCAGCCAAAATTCCGACAGACCATGAAAATACCGCTAGTCTTCTGCGGCAATATCGAAGCGAGGATATTTGTAAAGGATGTCCTTGAGGATAGCTTTGATGTAAGTATCGTTGACAATGTGCGCGCGTCACTCACGGAATTAAACATGGAACCTGCCAGAAATGAAGTGCACAGGCTTTTCATGGAAAATGTTATGGAAAGGGCTCCAGGTTATTCGGAGCTTAAGAATTACGTGGTTGCGGATATTCTACCTACACCATCCGGAGTCGAGAACATTCTCAGATTGTATAGCAAACATGCAGGGAAAAACGTACTCATGATGGATATGGGTGGGGCTACAACTGACATTTTCTCCTGCATAGCAGGTGAATACTCGCGGACAGTGGCAGCCAATACCGGTATGAGCTATTCCATAGCAAATGTATTGTCAAAGGCAGGCATAAAAAACTTGATGAAATATCTACCCGAAGAGTTCGATGAGGATATGGTCCGGGACTATATCTACAACAAGACGATCAAGCCTGTGTACATTCCTGAAAATGAGTCGGAAGTACTTGTTGAACAGGCGGCAGCTATCTGTGGAATAGAAGCTTCCTGGAAGGAGCATCTCGATACATGCTATAAGACCAGGAGGACAGGGTTTCTTGACAGACTGAAATCTCGTAACAGGAAGATGTTTGAGGAAACATTTCTCACTTCCGAAGAAGAATCATTCAATCTGTCGGATATTAAAATCATAATAGGTTCGGGCGGAATTATTGCCCATGCGGATAAGAACAGGGCTTTCTGGATTCTTGCAGAGGGATTCAAACCCTCCGGGATAACCAGGCTTGCAGTCGACAGAAACTTCAGAAGCCCACACCTTGGCGTTCTTTCAGAAATAGACAGTAAGGCTGCGCTGGATCTCTTCCTTGAAGAATGCCTTGAGGATATTGGATGGACCGTCGTACCCTTCGGGAAAATCCGTGAAGGAGATGATGTACTGAAGATCAATGACAGAAATACCGGAAAATCCTGGAAACTCTCCGGCGGTGATCTGTTATTCCTGAACTCTGGAGGAAATCTGGAATTCAAAGTTGATGGAGATGCTTCACTGGGAAATGAACACACCCATCTCAATACAGAACTGCCGGTTCTGATAGACTGCCGGGGACAAGGAGATAATACCGATAAACCTCTTTCGTCTTCGGGTATCCCGGAATTCACTCACAAAATAAGCATGTTTGTCCATGCTATTCGACCAGAACACGGTGAGCTGATAACTGGTGAATGGGAAATGGATTACAGACTCCCATACATGGGAGACCTGTTCGTTAATAAGGGGGATCAGGTTGAACATGGCACTGTATTGGGGGAAAACAGGTTCGATCCACCAAAACTATACATGATAGATCTGAATAGAATACGCGGGTACGACAGACACCTTACACCTGAGGAAATCCGCAGTGGTCTACTGATAAAAGAGGGAGACAAAGTTAAACTCAGTTCTCCACTCTATAAAGTACACAGGACAGGTCTCCAGGGTTTCGATTTTACTTTCCATTCAACAGTCAGGGGAAGGGTAACGAAGATCGAGAAAAACGGTATAATTATTTTGAGAGAAATACAGGATTACGATGAAAAACCTCACGTGATCGATATCGCCGGTCCGCTTGATATCAAGCCGAAACGCATCAGGGGTTATCTGAAAGTTAGTATCGATAGATTTGTGGAAGCCGGTCAGGTTATCGCCTCTGATATATCGCATGGCAAAGCTGTGACCGTAACATCACCCACCAGCGGAGTACTCAGAGAAATAGACACAAAAAAAGGTACTGTAACCGTTCAATACGACATTAAT
>JAUWJE010000084.1 GCA_030607835.1 Candidatus Fermentibacterota bacterium
CGAACCTCACCGGTATTTGCCGAACTCCATAACGTGATCCGCAAAACTGTTGGTTGGGCGATACCTTTGAGAGAAGCCATGAGGCCATGCGCAGATACCATTATTGCGGCTTTCGTCTATGGTTCAGATGCGAAAGGCAACGACTCTGCTGATAGTGATATTGATTTGATGGTCATCGGTGAGAAATTATCATATCCTGATATTCTGGTGACCCTTCAGCCAACTGAAGAAGACTTGAACAGGCAGATAAGTCTGAATCTTGTTACGCCTGAAGAGTGGACGCAAAAGCTGGCAGCAGGAAATCCGTTCTTCAATAGAGTTGCTATGCAATCAAAGGTATTCATCATGGGCTCGGTCGATGACCTTTCCTGAACTGGAAAACCTGGTCAGGATTGGTAAGCTCAATGCAGAGCCCGGAGCTCAGACGGAATTCGATGGATTGGTTCGTTCCGGATTCGTACGCCTTAGTGACGCTAAGAATTCCGAACTCTCTTTCGAGAGCAGGTTTGATCTGGCTTATAACGCCGCACACTCCCTTGCACTCGCGGCGCTGCGTTGGCATGGCTATCGATCTGAGAATCGATATGTTCTATTTCAGGTGCTACCTCATACACTTGGTCTTGGTCCGGAAGTGTGGAAGGTGCTTGCTGAGTGCCACCGACGCCGGAACCAATCCGAATACGAGGGAATACTTGTGAGAGATGAACAGTTACTGACCGACCTTATAGCAGTTACAGAGCTTGTTTTCGCTGAAGTAAGGCAGCTTGACCCCCTTCAAGCCTCACTGTAGAAGGATATTGGAATTCAAGAATATCTTTAGCCGTAGATAGCTACACTAACATCTCGTATGGAAGCAACAGCATTGGTTCCTCCTCTATTCTTTGCATATACCATGTAAATCTCTAAAGGTGGTTAGCAATATGCATGCTTATATAACCAGAATTGCGGAAAACTCCAGAATAACCAAGCTTCGTTGTGCGTAACTCTTGATATTTGTTAGAAACTGTCTATAATTACGCACATGAATAATCATGAAGGAAAGACAGGACAGATACTGGAACTCGCTCGCAATTCGGGTGTTGTGAGCGCAGCCGAGGTGCGTTCCTACGGGATTCACCATGAGTACCTGCGACGAATGTGCGCCAATGGGGAGCTCGTACGCGTGGGTCGTGGGCTGTATAGTCTACCTGGTGCTGAAGTAACAATTAATCATGGACTGGTAATGGCGGCAAAGGCTGTTCCCAAGGGGGTGATATGTCTGCTATCCGCCCTTCGCTTTCACGAGATCGGTACTCAGGCTCCTAGAGAAGTCTGGATCGCTATTGCCCAAAGGGCTGCGCGCCCGCGAGCCAGGCTCTCCAGAACGCGGATCGTTCGTTTCTCTGGCAAGGCTCTCATTGAGGGCATTGATGAGTACACCATCGAGGGCGTGCAGGTCAGAATATACGATCCAGCCAAGACCGTGGCAGACTGCTTCAAGTATCGGAACAAGATCGGACTTGACGTTGCACTAGAAGCTCTCCGCGAAGTTATTCATAGCCGAAAGTGCTCGATCGATGAGCTATGGAAATACGCAAAGATCTGCCGGGTGACTAAGACCATGCGTCCCTACATGGAAGCAAGCGTGTGCCTGAATTTCTGGAAATACTTTTACGTCTCAGGAGCTTCCTGTTACTTCCTGTGAATGCAGCTGCCGGGTATGGCCATTCCCCAACGAGTTGGGTTAATGGCGGTCCATGGAGTTGATGTTATCAGCAAACATAGTAGGACGATATGGAAAAAGAATCGGAACCCATTAGGAGAATACTAATAACAATCATCCTGATAATAGCGGTCGTATACCTGGCAATTTGCGCCTACATGTATCTGAACCAGAGAGCTTTCATCTACTTCCCGCAGCCGGGGGTGCTGTACACCAGCGAAAAGCCTTTAGAGATACGGAGCGGAGAAATCACCCTCAGAGGATGGGTAGTGAACGAGGGCAGTGACGAAGCTGTCATCTACTTCGGCGGAAACGCCGAGAGACCTGAAGCGAACATTCCCGATTTCAAACACATCTTCAATAACCAGACAATCTACCTGCTCAACTACAGAGGCTACGGGGAGAGCGGCGGCAGCCCCACGGAAGAAGGCTTGTACGCAGATGCCCTGGCAATTTACGATCACGTATCACAGAACCACTCGAAGGTATCCGTTGTCGGCAGAAGCATCGGCGCAGGTGTAGCCACCTACCTGGCCTCTCAGAGGGGGGTAGACAGGCTGGTGCTGATAGAGCCTTTTGACAACATGGTAAACGTAGCCCGGGCAGCCTACCCGGTTTTCCCGGTGAAGTTCATGCTGAAGGACCGTTACGATTCCGCAGGCAGGGCAGGGAACATCACCGCACGGACGCTTATCATTATGGCAGGGAAGGATGAGATAATCCCCGGCTGGTCGACGGAGAACCTTATCTCAGAGTTCGATCAGGAGATTCTGGAGGTAGTCGTCATTGAGGACGCTACTCACAACGACATACAGAATTATCCGCAGTACTACACGGTGCTTGAGGAATTTGTCAGCTCTGAATGATTAGTCTGCCTGTACCGTCAGACTGGGGTGGTATTCTCTGGGTAATATGTGCTCAGTCCCGTCTTTCCTGAACTGGAAAAGTACATGGAGTGTTGCTTGGAGAACGAAACATACCCTTGTTGCGTCCAGGGAGTGGTTGAAAGAGGCTTTACTCCTATGTTGTTGAGGCCCTGGTTATCTATGAGTATGCTGGTTTTCATTGGTTCCCAAAGGAATTCAGCAACTTCTTCATTCTGTCCAGGAACTTATTTGCTGTTTCCAGAGCTTTCATTGCTTCATCAGCAGTAGTGAAGAAACTGAGATCGTATTGATTATTGTGTCGCAGTTCCCTGTAATAATCAAATAGCTCTATCCATTTCTTTTCAAGTTTGCCTTGCTTCTCATGGTTTTCTTCAAGGTATCGGGAAACACATGCGTGACTTTTTTCCCTGTAGCCGTCATAAAAGAGAATTGAGCGCGCTGAATGAAATATGACCAGGTATGACGCCATTACTGAAGCATCAAATGCCTGGCTGTCGAGTGAGTTCTGTGCCTCATCACTCCACTTATCTGCTTTTGTTAGAGACATTTCAGCTTTTTGATGAGAAGGGGGTATCTTTCTGAGAAGACCTTTGTTGATACAATCCCTATATCTGAACGCCATAGCTATCTCCAAACAGAACTATTGAACCGAAAACAAGTGAATGGTAGAACAACTCATCCTCCTTCTTCATCCTCCTTATCTTATCTTCTGTCAGGTAGATGGTTCTGCTGTTCTCATGTGCTTCTCTTATCCTGGAAGACAGCGATGCGAGTTCTTCATCACTTGAAGCTTTGACCCTGATCCATATGTCCATATCTGAATCAGAAGTATTTTCTCCTCTCGCGCAGCTTCCATATAGCCCTAACGCTTCCACAAAAGGGAATTCCGTGATCATCTTGACATCAATGGTCTCGATGTTCAGCAGTATCTTTATTCCTTTGGTGATCGGAGAATCAGATACATACAGTTTTCCATCCGCTGAGGCCAGCACACCTTTCTTCAGTAAAATATCAAAGTACTTCGAGACCAGTCCTTTACTTAATCCAGTCTTTTTAGCTGTATTGCTGACGCTTACATTTCCCCTATTAAAAATAGTAGATCTCAGTATTATCACTCGTTGTCTGGTGGAGAATATTCTATTCATGTTCACCTTCCTTGAACATTATGTTCACATATCATGAACTATGTGTTCATATTTTATGAACTCCATTGTGTGATGTCAATTCATCGATCAGGACATTCTGGAAGTAGTCGTCATTGAGGACGCGACTCACAACGACATACAGAGTTATCCGCAGTACTACGCGGTGCTGGAGGAATTTGTCACCTCTGAATGATTACTCTACATCACTCCATTTATCTGCTTGTTGATGAGAGGGGAAGCCTGTGGTAGTATTTTTTTTTTTGAATTGACTTTGGACTTCACTCCAGATATTTTAGTAATAATTAGGAGTGAGGTCATAATATGGAAAGATTCTTTGCTGCTTATGAGAGACTTCTTCAGAGCGTAAACTTCAAGACGTACAGATACTTGTACAAGGATTTCAATCTTGACAGCCGACTTACCGGTTTGATCGGTCCCCGAGGTACCGGGAAAACAACACTGCTGCTGCAGTACATTAAGGACAAGATCGAAGATAGGGGAAAATGCATCTACGTATCTATGGATAATATCTACTTCTCTGAAACCAGACTGATCGATTTCGTGAATGAACTCTATGAGATCTACGGGATCAGGTATTTCTTTCTGGATGAGGTACACAAATACCCCGACTGGAACCGGGAATTGAAAAATATCTACGATACTTATCCGAATGTAAAAACAGTATTCTCAGGAAGTTCAAGTTTAGACTTGGTCAAAGGGACTTACGATCTGTCCAGGAGAGCTGTCATCTTCAGAATGAATTGATTGTCGTTCAGAGAATATCTTCATTTCAAAAGCATACTCACTGAAGAGCCAATTGAATTTGAAGAGTTGCTGACCAACAATAGAAAATACGCCAGGAAAATCGGCTCGACAGAAAAGCTGAGAGGATCCTTCAGGCAGTACCTTTCGGCTGGGTACTATCCATTTTTTCTTGAGGACGAGTCAACCTACGGTCAGAAGCTGCTCCGGATCATAGACAAAACGATCTACGAGGATATTACGAACCACTATAAGATCAAAACGGAGAATCTGCCCAGTTTTAAGAGGATACTGGCATATACCGCGACTATTCCACCGGGGGAATTAAGCATAAACAGCATATCCAGGAATATTGGTCTTGATAACAAAACTGTTGCCAGGTATTTGCACATGCTGCAGGAAACAGGTCTGCTGACTCTGATAAGTTCGGGAAAAACCGGCAGCGGTCTGCTTAAACAGGCTGAAAAGATCTATCTGAATAATTCAAACCTCTATGAAACCATTACTGCTGAGATCGGTTCAAAAAGCAACCCAGGATCCATCAGAGAAATTTTCTTTGTGAGTATGATCAAAAACAGCGGTCAGCAGGTGCATTACAGCAGAATCGGTGATTTTGAAGTAAAGGGTACTGTGTTTGAGGTTGGTGGTCGGAATAAATCCCTGAAGCAGATAGGTAAGAATCTCGATAGCGCATACCTGGTAAAGGATGATATTCTATACGGGGGGAAGCATGAGATACCTCTTTACCTTTTCGGCTTTCTTTACTGACCAGGGGAATAAGGCTTTTTAAGTATGTGTGTTCCGGTTTCATCGATAACAGGTGAAAACGAATTGCCTGGCTGGTTTGCTTTCCGGAATAGAGGAAATCAGGTGTGACCGGTAAAAGGGAGCTCTATTACAAAATCGACAACAGGGCTTACTACGGATTCCCAGTCCGGTCTGAAAGGGATGTTCCGTTCCCTGATGACTTCTCCCTGGCCGGGTCCCTCGAAAAGCAGACAGTTATAACCCCTTTCAACAGCAAACTCTCGCACTTTCCCGAGAGCCTTCTTCCATGAAAGAGTCTGCCATTAAGTTCAATCTGATGGCAGTACTTAACCATTCCTCGTACCAGCTCTCTACATCTCCATCTGTTATCCGGCTGCATGTGCTGAGACACTCAGCGATATCTGCTCCGCCACTGAAAGTATAACCAGCTGTTCTAAGAGCCTGAAAAGAGAACTGATCATTCTCAAATACGAAATTTGTGGCTTCGGAGTGGACAGGGAGGAGGAGCGGGATGAAAAAGGCAAGAAGGCTTAATGTGAGTAAGTGTTTCATATTGGGCAACCCCATTTCAAGCTGCTGTAATTACTTTCGAGAGATCGGCAGCTTCTGGTCGAAAGATGATATTACTTCACAAAGTTATCCTCTACTCTTTTCTCTCGAATGAGCTCTGTCAGTTCCTCGACTGCACTGAACATATACACAAGAGAAGAAAGGAGGATTAGTTCGATTGTCGCTCAAATGACAGTATTCAACATAGGCTCTGATGATCTTTTGTAACCATGAAATATAGAGTTGACAATACTGATTTTCATGGGAGGTTTTGTTCTTGAGCAGCTCTCCGCTATTACCAATTGTTGCTTCGATGCATCTGATTGTATAATAGTTTTTATGTAGACGAACATGTAATTAAGCGGATGGATTCTATTATGAGCAGAATTTGCATTTTCTCGATTCTATTAAGCTGTATTCTTGCGGTATCCTGCGGGGATGGAGGGTTAGGTCCATCTCCCAGTGATTCGATGGTCGGATGGGCTGTTGGTAGGGTACATGGAGGACCGGGGCTCATCCTTCATACTACTGATGGCGGAAATAACTGGAACCGGCAGGAATCACCTGCAATTCCCGATATGGAGCTGGGAGCGGTCTTCGCTGTGGATTCACTTTGCGCATGGGTAGTAGGCGGACCGGATGAAGGTTACGCAATCGTTCTGAGAACTATCGATGGTGGCTCGACCTGGACGAGAGTTGGTTCATCGGGAGCTATTCCCAACACGAGTCTCAATGGAATATTCGCTTTCAGCGAAGAATCAGCCTGGGTGGTAGGTGATGATAACACCATCCTTTATACGAACGACGGAGGTAGCAACTGGGATTCAAGGTCTAATGCAACCTATGATGAGTACGGGTACGATGATGTATATGCGCTCAATCCCGGCTATCTCTGGGTTGTCGGAGGTAAGCAGACATCTGGAGCATATGGAATAATTCTTCATACCATGGATGGAGGAATTCAATGGGAAAGTCAGGGAAATGCAGTTCTTCTTGACTCTTTTCCACTAATAAATGTGAGCGCTGTCGACGCGGATACAGCATGGACGGTAGGCCATGGTCATACTGTCGCAAAAACAACCGATGGAGGGCAGAACTGGGAACTCTGCGTACCCGATTCACTTCCCAGAATATCCCATGCTGACGATGCCAACGGAGTAGTAGCTCTTCCTTCCGGATGGACACTGGTCGCAATGGATTACGGGAAAGCCTACATTTCTGAAGATGGAGGAGCCAGCTGGATAAAGCAGGATATCCCCACTGCCGAACTTCTTCTGGGGTGCTGTTCACTGAATCATACGTACTCCTGGATAGCGGCAGAGAGCATGAACGCTACTGGAGGCTGTATCGTTGCAACCTCAAACGGTGGCAGCTCCTGGACAACCCAGTATTCTTCCGACAATCAGACACTTTGTGATGTATCATTCGTTGATGCTCAACACTGATACAGGCTTGAAATTCTGAACAGCAGCTGGTGTCAGCCAAATGACTGGAGTTGACAAAAGGGTTTCAAACTTCTATGAAATATGATGACTCGTGCCGTGGAATGGCATGTGTTGAAGGAGGTAGCCTTTGATTATTCTTTCTATTCTGTTGATTGCTCAGGTTATACCGTTTACGCCCGGTGGCACTGACGGAGGAACACTGTCCAGCGGTATCGTGGTTATTAATGAATTCATGTCGCATCCACTCGCTTCCTATACTGAAGCCGACGGTGAATGGGTGGAGCTGTACAATA
>JAUWJE010000016.1 GCA_030607835.1 Candidatus Fermentibacterota bacterium
ATCGTCTATCAACCATATATGAACACCAGCAGGCACTTTCCCGTGATTCCTCAAACTGAATACTCCTCGAACGTTCGATCTTCTCTCAGCTACAGATAGTCCAACTTGAGAACGTCCGTCATCTCTGGACAACAGGTTCATATTTTTTGCACCCATTCGCGAAGCCAGCGCTCCGGCGATCAGGAAGGACTGGTTATACCCTCGCTCTCGCATTCTTTTTCTTCCCGCGGGAACAGGAACAAGAATATCATCAGCTTCGGGAAGTGCCAAAGAGTTTCTCAGAATTATCTCAGCAGCCACCTGTGCGAGATATTTCTCTCCGTTGAATTTCAATCTCAGAACTATCTCTCTGGGCAGTCCTCTATACAAGACAGCTGAATATATGGAAATACCGCTGGATAATCCTTCAGGCTTTCCGGGTGATGAAACCGGATTGAAAGAAGCACCGGTTCTGCTCCAGTGTACATGCCCACAGGGATCGATCCTCAGTCTGCACCAGGGACAGAGATATTCATTTTCACTTCTTCTACCGCCACATCCAGGACAGACGAGGGTCAGGAAGAGACGGAGAAGGTTCCGCGGTGACGCTGATAGAGCCATATTCCCAGTATAAAAGCATAAAGCAGCATTATGAGGCTGATTATCTGATTGTCAGTAAAACTGTAGCCCAGAAGCTGACCGGGCGCGTGATCAAAATAGCGAAAATCTTCTATACCGAACCTGGTGACACCATACAAACCCAGAAACAGACTGAAGATAAAACCGGGAAAGTGTTTTCTCCGATCAGCCCACAGAAGGATTCCAATTAAGAACAATCCGGATAATGAGCTGTAAAGTTGTGTCGGATGGATATGGGAACCGGAGATAATTCCGGTATTGAAATAAGGCATAGCGGAATCAGGAAATGAAACTCCCAGGGAACATGATGTTTCTGTGCCGAAGCAGCATCCGTTGAAAAAACAGCCAATCCTGGTAATGAAAATACCAAGGGCAAATGAAGGGATGACGGCATCCGCAAGTTTCCATGTGGGGAGCTTCTTTCTCCAGAGGGTATAGAATCCGACTGCTAAGGCAAGAATCACACCACCCAGCATGCTGAGACCATACAAGCCCTTCCAGATAGCAATTACATCCAGCCAGTGCCCCTGGAATTCGGACATATGCGTAACAACATAGAAAAACCTCGATCCCACTATTGCGGCAATCATAAGACGCACACCAAGGTCGTAGATGTCTCCCCTGGATATACCAGCTGCGTCCCTTCTTTTTGCGGCAAGCCAGAGCCCCAGAATGAAGGAAACAGCAAGCATCAATCCATACGAGTTGATTGGCATCGAACCGAGTTTAAACAGAATCGGGTGCATTGTCAGAATCTCCCGTGATTAAAACCGTATTTTCAGGAGCCATAATCTAAGGTGTGAGTTTATTACTGTCACTTCACACTTCTCTCCAGAACATACCCGCATTCACAGCAAGTCCGAGCAGGAACAGTACTACGATCATCTGGCTTCCTCCGTAGCTGATAAGAGGCAGTGGAAGACCGGTTACAGGCATGATTCCAAGTGTCATTCCAACATTAACGAATACATGAATGGTGAAATATGAAGCTATTCCAGCAGTTACAAGTGAGTTGAAAGCATTGACTGATTTTCTTGCAGCAAGTGTTATTCTCCAGATAAGCACAAAGAACGCTGCCAGTAGAATTAATCCACCAAGGAAACCTGTCTCCTCAGCCCATACCGAAAATACAAAATCGGTATGTCTGGCCGGCAGATAAGCCAGCTCTTTCTGCGCGCCCTGAAGAAAACCCTGGCCAAACAACCCTCCGGATCCAACCGCGACCTCTGACTGAATGATATTCCATCCAGCTCCATGTGGATCGCTTGACGGATCAAGAAAAGTAATCAGTCTGGATCGCTGATATGTCTCAAGCAGATTCCAAGCCATGGGTGTCAGAGCTGCAACGATGGAATTCCCCCCCATGAAAATCACCCAGCTTGAGAATGGATATCTGCGTCTGTAAAGAATCAATCCAAGAATGCACATGAAGAGTATCCAGAAAACGATGTGTATTGATGAGACAGCAGCCAGAACTGGGCTAATGATCAGATATATCCATCCAGGACCGTATCCGGCCCAGACAAATATCGCCAGCACAATCATGATCATTGCGACCGAAGTCCCAAGATCGGGCTGGAGAAGTGTCAGAATGATAACTGGAAGAATGGTCAGAAATACCAGAATCTCACCAAATCTTCTAGGTCGAACTCTGAGTGACGAGAGCCACCATGAACTCATCAGGATCAAACCTGCTTTCGCTATCTCGGATGGCTGTATATGAATGGGGCCAATGATGAGCCAGCGATCTGCCGGTCCGCTTCCGAGAAAAAGGGTAGCAAAGAGAAGCAGGCAGCTCAGGAGATAAAGAAGGGGAGAGATCTCTTCAAGCCTTCGAAAGGAAAACCATGTTCCGGCAAGGAAAAATGCTATGCCTATACCCACCCAGAGCACCTGTCTGTTGAAAAATCCGCTTTCAGAAACCGCCTTCGACGCCGAATACACAGTACTGAGGCCAATTACCAGCAGCACAACTATCGAAATAAGCAGAAGCAGATCGGGACGGTCTCTTCCTGTCAGTTCAAATCTCCCCTCGTTCAGCAAAGTAACTCGAAAGGATTCTTTCTGCAACGGGTCCGGCAACAGAACTTCCATGTCCTCCGTGCTCAACAACAACACTTATTGCAAGGGGCATTGGATCCCGTGTAAAACCGATTACAAGAGCATGGTTTTCACCGGGGCATTCAGCTGTGCCTGTCTTCCCCCAGAAATCCAGAGAAGAATCAGAGAAGGCATTATACAGTGTTCCTCTTCGGGATGTAACCACCCTGAGCATACCCTCGATCACTGTATCAAATGCGAAGTCAGTGACAACATCAGAGGATAGAACCGGATTCTGAATTTCTCTTTGAAGAAGAATTCCGGGATGTGGCATTTCACCTCTTGAGGCGATAATTCCGGCAATCACTGCAAGCTGGAGGGGTGTTGCGAGAAGTTCTCCCTGACCAATTGAGATATTAAGCAGGTTACCGAGACCCCACCCATCACTGCCGTAAGCGCGAGTGAGATAATCGGAATCGGGAATCAGACCTGCTTTTTCTCCGGTAAGAACATCAGCGACTCTGGATCCCATCCCGAAACATGCTGAATATTCGGCAAATCCATCAATTGAACCCAGCTGTGCAGTCCTGTAGAAAAAAACGTCGCATGACTGCTCAAGTGCCTGCACTACATTTAATCTCCCATGAGATGTCCAGCATCCAAAATCAGTATCTCCCAGTGTCAATGAACCGTAGCAGGGGTTAGGCATGTAATCCGGGGAAATCAGACCCTCCGAAAGCAGCCAGCAGGCTGTGATAACTTTGAAAGTGGAAGCAGGGGGATAGGTGGCTGCCCATGCTCGCTCGAAAAGAGGATTATCCTGGTTATCGAGGATAGCATTCCATTCATCCTGAGTAATCCCTCTTGCAAACATGTTCGGATTAAACGTTGGAATCGAGGCAGCGCAGAGTATGTCACCGTTTTCATAGTCAATGATCACTACTGCTCCCGGCATTCCAGTCTGCTCCAGTTCTGCAATGGCAATACGCTGTAAATCCGCGTCTACTGTAAGTGCCACATTCCCGCCCGGCACAGTATCTTCTGAAGAAGCACCCCTGAACTCTTCTACAACTCTGCCAAGTGCATCAACAACTTCTCGCTTAAGACCTGGAATTCCACTCAGTATTTCATTGAGGCTGAGTTCAAGACCCGTCCTGCCGGTAACTTCCCCTCTGAATGAACCCTGAGTATCAGCCAGTCCAACATACCCTAGAATGTGGCAGAAATCCTCCGGTCTGTGGTAACGCCGGAGAGGAGCAACATCTATCATCACACCTGGTATTCGGTACAGATCTTCCGCGA
Organism: Candidatus Fermentibacterota bacterium; assembly: GCA_030607835.1. GTDB lineage: Bacteria > Fermentibacterota > Fermentibacteria > Fermentibacterales > JCC-6 > Aegiribacteria. The sequence continues at coordinate 3,961 of JAUWJE010000016.1, forward strand.
TTGAACTGACTTTCTCAACACCCAGTCCCTCCCTGAGTACCACTGGTCTGTGAGGTACCGCTGAAGCTTCATCAAGAATTTCATTCATTTCACCCTCGGACATTCCAAGCTGCTGTTCGACAAGTGCAGAATTGATTCTATTGAATTCTGAAGGCACCGCGGAAACTATGAACGCTGGTTTACTGTCAGCGAGGATAACAGCATTCCTGTCACTGATAACTCCGCGTGGAGCTGGTGTTACGATAACCCTGATATGGTTCTGGCTTGACAGTCCTCTGTAATATTCACCCTTAATAACCTGAAGATAGATCAGCCGCACTCCAAGCAGAATAAAGAGGACTAATGCTACAGACAGAAAGAAGAGAAATGGCCAGTTTTTGCTGTTTCCATACATTCAGTTATCCTGACACTCTATGTGCTCTGATATGTGCAAACCAGGTTCCTGTTGAAATAATTAAAGCTCCAAAAGCTGTGGTAATCACAGCTCTGGGCAGGGATAGAAGAAGCAGTGAACTGAAACCTGAACCGAAGGGACGTGATGCAACGATAATGAAAACTGAATCAGACACCACCACTGCTACAGCAACCATGAGTAAGAAGGAACCCCTTCCTTCTCCCGCGGAAACTTCACCAAGTATCCCGGCAGTGTACAATCCCGCCAACATCGCGAGAGATGAAGAACCAAGGGGTTGATGAAGCAGAAGATCCAAACCCAGACCGGACCAGAAGGCTCCGTCTACAGCCCATTTCCGCCCATGATTCTCGGCAAGGTAGACAAGAACCAGAGGTAAAAGAGATGGAGCCAGCAAAACTCGCCCGACTGTCAATTCCAGCAGAAACTGAATAACGACAGTAACTGAAAGCAGAAGTAGCCTGAACTGCATGTTCTACCTTTTCTTCTTTATACACAACATACGTATACGTTAGTACTGCGTATTACCGGAAGTAGTTTCATCTGGCAGCAGTATTAGAATCTCACCGGTATTTCTGAAATCAACTGCTGATTCAACATCAAGCTTGAGTGCGAGTCCTGATTCCCCGGAAGAGATCCTTGTTACTGTGCCGGCAAGAAGTCCATCAGGATAAACACCACCAAATCTTGATGTGAGCACTCTGTCTCCGATTTCTACACCACTCGCAAGATCAACATGTACAAGCTGTAGATCCCCGGTTGAAGATGACTGAAGAATTCCATAGGCACCCGACGGCCATGTTACACAACTGATATTAACTGAGGGGTTGCTTACAGGCAGAATATCACTGGTTGTCTCCTGCACGGAACTCACTATTCCGACCAGACCTCCTGAGGAGATGCAGACGGAGTTCACTACTACACCATCACGAATACCGCGATCAACAACCATGGTTCCGGTAACAAGACCCTCTGACCTGTAAAGCACTCTTGCGGGAAGGGCTTCTCTGTTACCTGTCCGGGTGATGCCAAGCAGAATCCGATATTGATCTACCTTGATTGCTTCTTCCCTGAGAATAGAATTTTCAAGCATCAAATGAATGATATCGTTCCTGAGTTCATCTATAACAGGAGAATCAGAACGATTAAAGAACAAGGTTGAAAATCTGGCACCCATCCAGCTTCCCAGCCCTCCGAGAAGAACAGGACCGATCAACAGCAGAATTATTGAAAATACAACGTACAGAACCAATCTTCTGCCCTTATTACTAATTGTGCTTCGTCGGGTTTTTTTCGCAAGGCTCATATTGAAGTACTACTGAAGAAGAAGGTTTCGATACCGATAGATATCTTCCAGAATCAATCCCGCTCCAAGAACAGTACAGGACAAAGGATTATCAGCAACCCGTATCGGCAGACCTGTCTCACTCATAAGGAGCCTGTCCAGTCCCCGAAGCAGCGCGCCACCTCCGGTCATGACAATACCTCGATCAACAATATCACTGGCAAGTTCAGGCGGTGTCTTCTCGAGACCGTGTCGCACAGCTTCAACAATGGTGCCAATGACTTCCTTCAGCGCGTTTCTGATGTCTTCAGAGCTGATGGCATAGGTCTCTGGAATTCCGTTTACAAAATCAAGACCACTTACCTCAAATTCACGGTCATCACTTTCGAGAACAGTACTCATATTGAGCTTCACTTTCTCAGCGGTTCTCTCTCCTATTAACAGACTGTATCGCTTCTTGAGATATCCGGCAATAGCTTCATCAATTTCATCTCCACCAATTCTGATGGAATTATTCGCGGCGATAGTCGAAAGACTGATTACGGCGACCTCAGTAGTTCCCCCGCCTATGTCAACAACCATGTTACCCGCGGCTCCTTCAACAGATATTCCAACGCCGATGGCTGACGCTAAAGGTTCTGAAACAAGAAGTACTTCCCTCGCGCCAGCCCTCTCAAGGGCAGTTCTGACGGCAGAGATTTCGACTTCAGTTATACCGCTCGGAACGCAGACAAGCACTCTCGGGCGCATTGCAAATCTTCTCGTCTGAGCCATACTGAAGAACTCTCTGAGCATAGCCATTGTCGCGGTTGCATTTGTTATTACTCCGTCTTTAAGTGGTCTGACAGCATCAAGTGTAGCTCCGGTTCGACCAAGCATGGCTTTCGCGTCATCACCTACAGCAACCACGTCACCTGTTTCCCTGTCAACAGCAACAACACTGGGTTGAACGAGTACAATGCCTTTTCCCTGAAGGTAGATAAGGGTATTGGCTGTTCCGAGATCAATTGCCATGGCAGTTGAAAGCAGCGTTCCAGGTTTTCTTCCGAAAAAACCGCTTAACAAACCAGAAGCACTCATTTCACCTCCCGTAAACTAATCCGTAACAGCTTGAATAGTAAACATTCAGCTCTGCGTCAACTCCATGCAAAACGGAAAAAGTGATATATGCAAGTTAACATTATCTATGAGGGATGTTCCAGGCAGGTTGCCAGAAGGCACTCGAAGCAAGCGTATCAACGGGAATTGGAACGATCATCTCCCAGATACCCTCCCAGGGTATTGCAGATGAGTTAATATCTGTTAACTCAATGTTTACGGAATTAGAGTTAATAGAGAGAATCCATTCCCAGGGCCACGCTCTGTACTCGTCATGAGGAGAAGAAGCGGTTATCTCGAATTTGCCTGAATCCCAGATACAGATTGAAGGAAACAGATCTCCACCATGCATTGACAGATGCATGTATCCTATTGAATCAGGAACAGTGAAAGACCATTCGATGGTGCTATTCACAACAAGAGCACCATCAGTAATCATCCATGATTCCAGAAGTAATGGAAAGCCCGTTCTGATCAGATAAATAAGATCATTTGTTGAAATAGTGCCGGATCCAGCTTGAAGTCCACCAGGCATAAATACTGCATAATCATCCTGTGGCATATATATCAGAAGCCCTGTTGAATCACCATTCATTGAAAGAACTGGTCTGCCGTCAGGCCCATAAAAATCACCCCTGAGTAGATTCTCATGGACGCTTCCCCAGAGTACAAAAGGCCCCCTGGCTACAAGATTGCTGCCCTGAAGTCTTTCGTGTCCTCGAAGCTGAAAGCAGTCCAGATTCTGCCATCCAAATGAGATTCTGCTGGAATAAATTTCGCTTTGCCGTTGAAGACTATCCCTTGTAACGGTTTGAAATCCGCATGAGGTTACGATAATAATAAATAAAGAAGCCGCTGCAGCTATCCTCATTTGTTAGGTCGAGCCGTACTTCTCCTGAAGAGCAGTTATTCTTTTTTCGTATTCGTATTCTTTTCCATATTTCGCCTTGCGGGTAATCAGTGACCTGTTGTCCGGAACTTTCTCCAGCAACTTATCCAGCATCAACAGAGCTTTCTTCCTGTTCCCACTTTTTACTTCACTGTCGATCTTTTCTATCAGTTCACTCAATTTAGCCACTAGCTACCTCCTGTTTATTCACCCATGCACAGGGCTAGGAAATCTTCAACCATTTCAGTTGTAACATGAAACCCATCCTTTGTCCCGCCCAGTGGAACAGCATCCTGCTTTCGACCATGATAGTCAGTTCCACCTGTAAGAACAAGTTCAAATCTACCTGCGAGTTCCTTCAGCAAACCAGTAAACATTACGGAATGGCTGGGATAATATGCTTCAATACCTGACAATCCGTATTTCTTCATTCTGCCAATAAAAAGTGAAAGCTCATTCGGGTCAAGGTGAATATATCCCGGATGGGCCATTACCGGCAATCCACCAGCATCGGCTATAAGACGTATTGCTTCACGAACTGGTAGCCTGTCTCTGTCAACATATGCCGGTTTCCCCTTTGCCAGGAATCTGTTAAAGGCTTCTTTCAAATCCCCTACGAATCCACCTTCAATAAGAGCTTCAGCAATGTGTGGCCGACCTATAACATCTCCACCTGCAACAAGTCTCACTGAATCAATATCAATATGCATACCGAGGTGACTGAGTTTTTCAAGTATCCGGGGATTTCTTCTTTCTCGGCCCTCCTGAATAAAGGCTATGGCTTTGCCAAGAGGAGTTGACCTGGACACTAATTTCTCTGGAATGGATCCGGGAAAATACCCAAGTAAATGAGCAGTTGAACCTTTCTGCTCCAGATCAACGCTAATTTCCACTCCGGGAATCATGCTTATTCCCATCGAATCAGCAGCTTCCATTCCCATGGGAATACCATCCAGGGTATCATGATCAGTTACTGCAATTATGGATATTTCTCTCTCTGCAGCAAGCTCAACCAGCTCGATAGCTGATCGAGTACCGTCAGATGCTGTACTGTGTAAATGAAGGTCAACATAAGTCTGCATGTGCGATTTCCTCCGGAATCGAGAATATTATCCGCTAAGAGATACAATGCAACTGCATAATGGAATTGCCCCGCAGATAATCCGGGAAATGGAGAAACAAATAATGTCAGAAGATGCTATCAGAAAAAAGATCATGTACATCCGCGATCCTGTACACGGAAACATAAAACTCTCAAGTCTGCAGGAAGACCTCATCAAAACAGTCGAGGTTCAGAGACTCAGCCTTACATCAGCTGGGTACAACCTATCAGAGCTATCCTGGAGCTCATTGTATGCGACTGTCTCATGCCCTTGGTGTATCATATCTTGCGGATAAGATAGGAGAACACATTCTCGAACAGATCGACAGTATTCCAGCATACGAGCAGCAAAGAATACGCGGGATCCTGCAAGCTGCAGGTTTACTCCATGATATCGGACACACACCCTGGTCGCATACTCTTGAGCCGCTCTATATCGAAATACATGGAGTGGATCACATGAGCCTCGTTGCCGATCTTGTGGAGGGCAATCAGACTCTCAGCATCAGAGGTTCCGGCAGGATACCTGACATTCTGAGATCATATGATATCAATCCTGAAGACGTTGCGGATCTCATCTGCTGCAGATATAAGGGTCCCCGCTATCTTCAACAGATGATTTTCGGTGAAGTTGATGCGGATATGCTTGATTACCTGCTGAGGGATTTCTACTTCACTGGAGTGGCATTCGGTCACATCGAAATGGAGAGGATTATCTCAACCATGACTGTGGTGGATAACGAAATCGTTTTTCTCACCAAGTGTCATGAAGCAATTCGTGATTTCCTCTTCGCAAGAATGCAGATGTATTCCAGCGTTTACCTTCATAAGAAAACCAGGATTGTAGATATGATGCTGCTCGCGGCAGCCAGGCGGAGTATTGTCGAACTCGGTGAAATACAGGATTTTCATGTTCTCACTGATGATGAGATTCTAAGCTTCCTTGCCTGCGATTCAACTGATCCGTGGGTCCGGGAAATGGCATGGAGGGTGAAGTACAGACAGAAGCTTTTCTCTCAGGTATTCCGAATAGATGCCGCAACCCTTGATGAGAGTGATATCTCGTTCCTGAACACAATCAGAACATCTGAGGATACTCCATCTTTGATCGCTCATACTCTTGTAATGAAGATCGCTGAAGCGGCAGGAGTCGATCCAAGATACATTCTGGTCGATCTGCCTCTTGATGCGGTAAGGATATCCGAGGGGAGATTCGAGAAATTGGGAATCAAATATGTTAATCAGAATGAAGATATCAAGGATCTTGAGGATATCGATCCAGCTTTCTCTGAATACCTTTCAAGAGCAAAACCAAACAGAAATTATCTGACTGTTAATTGCTGTCCGGATATTAAAGATCAAGTAGAGGATACTTGCAGAGATCTATTTCACAGAGCGGTAATGCCGTTGTTCAGAGATGATCAGGGCTGATAATTCGCGAGATTCCATCAATTGATCTCCCCGAAGATCTCTGCCACGTGACGGTTGTTACTCCATCAATTTCAGATAAGGAACTCAACAGCTCGTATTTATTCTCTATCTTTCTGATACGAAGGTGATACAACAGATTTACTAAGCTGCCACTCCGGTCGATCTCAACATCAACATCATGAATTCCAATATGCGAATGTTCGAAGACAGCTGTGCACCTTTCAAGCAGCAGCAGAGGATCCCTGCTCTCACTACGGATTATTACGTCTCGATATTTCAGTGCTGATACACGGTTCTCAAGCAGTGGAAGCAGTATAAGAACAAGAAGCGCAATACCGGTTGACCAGGCCGCCAGATAGTACTGACCTATTCCGACGACAATTCCGATCGCAGCAACGAACCATATACAGGCAGCGGTAGTCAAACCCCTAATAAAATCACTTGTTCTGATAATAGCTCCAGCCCCCAGAAACCCGATTCCGGTAACAATACCAGCAACGATTCTGCTTATTTCCTCACCCGAAGGACCGTTTCCGTTACTGAATTCCGCGGCAATGCTCATACCGCTTATTGTTAAAATAGCAGCTCCAATACAGACCAGCATGTGTGTCCTTAATCCTGCGGGTCTGCCATGGTATTCTCTCTCAAGCCCAATCAGAGATCCAAAAAATGTAGCCAGAATCAGTTTGACAATCCAGCTTTCAAAATCCATTCAAACCTTCCCGAATCGTTCAGTATATCCGTTTATATTGAATCAGGCACTACAAGAAGCTCGATGATATCCAGCAGTTTACCTGGTGAATATGGTTTACGAAGCAGTCCTGCTCCGCTAATCCCATCTATATGTGCCTTTTTCTCCATATCAGATGAACCTGAGGTAAAGATGATCTTCAGATCAGGCCAATGTATTCTCAGGATTGAGATTGTCTCCTCAAGGGATTCCTCCAGCACCGAGGCATCAAGCACCAGACAATCAGGGGACGATCCAATGTATTCTTCAAACAGGTGATCAAGATCGGCAGTATTAACAATATCCATGCCTATTGAAATCAGTACATCGGAGACGCTGTTCCTCACCTCACTTGAAGCATCACAGCTCGCTATGGATATCTTCCCAATTTTCGCAGGTTTCCTGGATTCATCAGGGGAGATATCGAAAAGAGAACTCTCGCTTATGTTGAAAAGAATATTAAGAGTAGTGCCGGTAGATCCTTCAGTGAAAACGGGATGTAAATCAAGCCGGGCAAGAATCGCAGCCAGCGAGGACACATGTGAACCAAAGTCTCTCTGAATACCTGATGTATCTGTCTCGGGATCAAGCAAGGCTTCCTTGAGAAATACGGGAATTCTTGTACCATCACCGTAACTGATCGAAACTGATCTTGAAACTGATCCATCGCACTTTACTGAGAACACCGGATCAGTAGCCGGAGAAGGAACGTTCCTGACTCCACTTCTAATCTTCACAGGTCCGGAAACTGTTTCAAGTGAATGAAACACCATTTCCTTTATTATCTGTGAGAAATCACCTATGGAACACTCTGCCTCAGGGAGAAATCCAGAAGCTTCAACTTCTATCGTTGCTCTTTCCGGAAGTACATCATTAAGTGCTGAAGTAATTCTCTCGAGTTCATCGCTAAGTTCAATAATACCACTCTGTTCCCTTTCAGAACGTAATACATTCTGTCTGATTTCAGTAAGAGTTCGCGAAATCATGCCGAAATGTTTTGCAGCGGCAGTATTGATTCCGGACAGTTTCCCTCCATCTTGAGCAAGGTCTATAGCCTTCTGAATATCAGGATCAGCAATCTTTCGCATTGCCTGCGCGTGCTGAGACTCGTCCGTTTTTGGATGTGATGTCATTTTGTCGATTGCATCATGATCGGACGTGAAGACTCCTCTGCTGAATACCGCAAATCCGGAATCATTAAGTGATTCAATCCTGAGAAAATTATGATTCAAAAAACCTTCACTGTTAATCAGATTCAGAACGAATTCATTGCTTCCCTCTGCTTCAGGATATTCAAATGAGCTCATTTCCTCAGGAATGAAACATGGCAAAAGGTGGAATTGCATCCCGATCGCGTCTTCAAGAGGGATGTCAATCAAAGATACCGCTGCTGAATTCATGTGTACTATTTCATTGTTGCTGTCAAGTTTCAATAATGCGGGAGAATCAGATCCATCCATAAGTGAAGAGGGATAAACATCAAGAGGCAGCTTTTGCCCGGATAATTTGGCTGTTTTCTCATTTTCCTGATCTTCTACGAAATATCCCTTCATTTCGATCTTCCTGCGAAAATCGGCAAGTCCAAGAACAAGCCCCGGGATGATTATCAGTATCAGTACAGCTACAGAGAGCGCAGCGAAATCGTACTTGTATTCATTTAACCAGTCCGTTCCTTTAAGATCAGTGAAAACAATCCTCACTAAGACGGATCGATCATCAGAATGCTGCAGCGGATAGAACACCGTAAGATTTTCATCCAGTCCGGATCCATAATACCTCATGTACGGGGTATTGTTATTCAGAGCTGACACAGCGAGTGTATCATTGTAGGGAATTCTCTCGAATTCATTCCCTGTTAAGGGCTGGGCAATTACACATTCATCAAGATTAAAACAATCTCGGAAATATGATCTGAGTCGATGAAATATTATTCCGCCCTCATGAAATCGATTAAACATAGCATCTGAATAATTCGTATTACCGGATAATCTTACAAGATTCTCAGTAATCCGTGATATTTGCTCATCTTCAATACTGGCAATCGTATCTGATATATTGTCAGTCATATGCAGGTAAGCTAAAAGCACCACAATGACCGCAATTAATCCCAGTATGTAAGGAAATAGAATGCGAATCATAATTCTGGGCGATACACCGGTGAAGAATACCATGTTCATCCTTAATCAAATACACTTAACTACTTAGTTTTAGCGAAAAATAGGAGTTTGTCAAGTGCATTAATTGAAAACAGCATTTCCGGGTCATGATCAACAGTTTTAATTGTATGATTTATACTTTATTGCATAACCTTCGAGCAATTGAGAAAATATCGATGCGTCTGTCTACTTTTTACTTCAAATTATTTCATTAACTGGGTTGACATAATCGCTAACACTAAGTAAATTTAACTTGGGGTCACAACTTAATCTGCATAATTTGCCAGTATTCATTATTAGTATTGTAGATGCTGGTGAGATTATTCAGGTTATTGGCAAATGCAATGTTTTGCATTTTGTCAAGCTATTCAGTAAAGTAAGGAGTAATTATGTCAGATTACATCGAGCAGACAAGGAAGCTTCTGCGGACTGCGGGGAGAAGTCCTAAAACTGCAAACAGTTACCTTTCACATATTCGCCGACTTGAAAACACTTTTGGTGATGAATGTGGCGATCTGGATGAATCCACCCTCAGGGTATACCTTGAAGGTCTCGTTGACGAAGGCAAGTCCCTTTCCTACATCAACCAGGCACAAAGCGCAATCAGATTCATGTACAAGCATGTCCTTCATAAAGATAACCCCCTACCAGGTCCTGGTCTTATCTCCAAGAAAATACCGCTTCATGGGATTTTCAACAGAGATGAAATCAAGAATATTTTTGCCAATGTTCATGAACTGAAGTACAGACTCGCATTGATGCTTATATACTCCTCAGGTCTGAGAGTGGGTGAAGCTACTCATCTTTTGAGAAATGCAGTGGACTTCGAGAATATGGTTATCCATGTGAATGACATGGATGGAGAACATTTAAGAGACACTATACTGGCAAATTCAATCGCTGATATCCTGGAGTACTACATCGAAACAAGAACGGATGATTCTCCCTGGATGTTCCC
>JAUWJE010000218.1 GCA_030607835.1 Candidatus Fermentibacterota bacterium
GGCCATCATCACACTCACCAAACATGTTTTTTCTGTAATTGCAGATTTCAAGTCTTCCGGATTTAGCTTCCTGGTTTTATCAATCTCCAGGTATGTTACCGCAAATCCATGCCTTTCAAGCCACTGACATGTATCGATAACAGAAGGGTGTTCTATGGAAGTGGTAATAATATGATTTCTTGAATTCCAGTTTGCAAAAGCCACACCCTTTATAGCAAGATTGTTGGCCTCTGATCCGCTACCGGTAAAGATTATACGCCGCGCGGTACAGTTGAGTAGTTGGGCAACACTCCTCCGGGCCGCCTCAACTGCAAACCGTGCATCCTTTCCCTCGGTATAGATGCTGGATGGATTTCCATGTCCATTCTCAGCAAACCTGAGCATGATCTCCTTAACTTCCGGATCGAGGGGAGTGGTGGCATTGTGATCAAGATAAATACGCTTCTCAACATGCGGAGATTCTGAGCCTGTTTCTATCATCCCGGCAGTATCACTATATTCACCTGAATCTACCGCAAGTGTGTTTTCTCTCTCTGTTACTTTAACTACTTCACACAGGAGAGTTTTATATACAGGGAATCCTGAGATTGGATCATAACGCTGGAGATCAGTCAATTCATTTACATTGCAACTCTGCCACTTCTCCGGCCCAACGGGCCCGCCACCACCCATATTGGCATCTATAGCACCCTGAACAATATCATCGGTAACCAGCGCACACATGGTAACTTTACCACGCTTTGTCGTGATATCAACGAGGTCTCCGCTTTTTATACCGCGTACTTCCGCATCCAGGGTGTTGACCGTTACTGTCGGCTCAGGCCTCTCTTTCAAAAGCCCTGAGATACCATGATGCTGTGAACGAAAATCCGTAGTTACGCGTGATCCCGAATTGAATACCAGTGGAAATTTTTCTGCAAGATCAGGTTGTGAATGAGGGCCTTCACCGGGTTCTGTATAAACGGGTAAAGGATCATAACCATGCTCTTCAAGTATAGTAGAGGCTATTTCAAACTTTCCTGTCGGAGTATCGAACCCGGGATTGCCGTCAGCACGCAGCAATCCCTTCTCCCATTTCTTATACTCCGTCATAACTGTTGGAATCTGCACTGTTCCGTTTGCATTCCGAACATCTTCAATCGTGAATCCAGAACCCTTTAATGCATGTCGAAGGAGTTCCTCCTCATTGGCAGGGTAAAGATGTCCATACCCAAGACGTTCAGCAAGTTCTGTCAAAATAAAGAAATCATTGCGAGACTCACCTACTGGTTCAACAATCTTTTCCCTGATTCTAAAAATTGGACCGTAAGTCATGTATGATTCAATTTCATACATGGTAGTTGCAGGCAGGACAATATCTGCATACGCTGCATCTGCTGTCAATTGGCGATCTATACTTACAAGAAAATCAAGATTGTTCAGCGTTTTACGCCAGATAGCAGGCTGAGGCCAGGAAGTAACGATTGATCCTCCAAGAATGATAAGGGAACGAATAGGGTATGGCTTTCCTTCTAAAACAGATTCCGGTAGCGAGATTGCGTGGGACTCACCACGATACGCACTGTAAACAGGAAAGCGTTCTCTGCCCAGTGCTTTTCGCACATCGGGATTGGGAATGTGACCTTCACGGTTTATAGGAAAATTGTTCTGTTTCATCGTAAAACAACGTCCACCCGGTACATCAAGCTGTCCCGCAAGTGCCCAGAGCACCATCGTTGCTCGTATTGCCTGCACACCACTGTCACTATACTCAAGCCCACTGTACATAATTGGCGATGCTCCGTTTGCCTCGGCAATTCTCCTGGCAAGAGATCTGATTGTCTCAGCGGGCACACCCGTAATATTTTCTACAGCATCCGGCCTGAAGTGCTGAACATATCTGGCAAGGTCATCAAATCCGACCGACCAGTTTTTTACAAAGTCCTCATCATACAGTTCTTCTTCTATAAGGACATTGCACATACCGAGAGCAAGGGCGCCATCAGTTCCGGGACGTATTGGAACCCACTCCGCATTGGTAAGTTTTGCAGTCATGGTCCTTCGCGGATCGATTACAACAACCTGCGCTCCCTGTTTTTGAGCACTGACAATCCTATTGAGATCAAGCGGTGGGCAATCGGTAGCAGGATTTGTCCCCCAGACTACTATCATCTGGGCATTTTCAAGATCTGAAAACATATTAATCATCATCCCCCCCATAGTGATATGAGGAGCTATCATAGCAAACGAAACATAACAAAGTGCTCCCACGCCCAGAGTATTCGGTGACCCGAATGGAAACAGAACACTTGATGCGGAAGACACTGCTACACCTTTAGGTTGAAAGATGTCACACATGGCAAGCTCAAAGCTTCCCCTCCCTGTATATATAGCAGTGGCCTCCGGCCCGGACTCTTCCTTAATAGCATTGAGGTTTTCAACAATAATATTATAGGCACTGTCCCATGAAATTCTCTCAAACTCATATGTTCCCTTTGGACCCTTTCTCCGCATTGGATAGCGAAGTCTGTCTTTGGAATACACAATTTCAGAAGAGTGTTCACCGAGTTTACAGATCATCCCCAAATGAGAGCTCTCATCAGGACGTACTTCAGCGATCCTTCCATCCTGATCGTAGCTGACGGTAACCCAGCAGCCAGCCGGGCAGATGCCGCAGATTGCATGTTTATCATTAATATTGGTTTTTGGCCCCATAAATATTCCTTCTACTATTACTAATCAACAGCCGGTGCGAAAAGATTCAGGCTGAAAAATCGTTCAGTATCAAACCATTGTTGTTCAACGTAAAGACCAGTCCCTTCCGCCAATCCATTAATATCATCGAGCGAATACTTGAAGGAGTTTTCTGTATGAATTGTCTCATTTGCCGTAAACGAAACCTCTAAATCAAGTTCACTGATATAAACCTTCTGATCAATATTACTGACCAGGTACATTTCAACCCTTCCAATCTCCTCATTGTAGATTGCTTTGTGGGCAAAATTCTCTAGATCAAAATCGCCACCCAGTTCCCGGTTCACGTGTGTAAGGAGGTTCAGATTGAATTCCGCGGTGACACCCTGTGCATCATTGTAGGCATTTTCTATAATAGATTTATCTTTTTGTAAATCTATGCCGACCAGAAACCTGTCATTGGGGTGCATTATTTTCCGGATATGTCGCAGGAAAGCAGTTACCTCTGATCTGTCAAAGTTACCGATACTTGACCCTAACCATGTAATGAGATTCTGTTGATCTTTTCGGATATTCAGATGATCAATTCCTTCGTTATATCTGGCAGCAATTGCGTTTATTTCCAGATCAGGGTACTCCTTGAGCAGAGAACAAGAGCTCTCCTCAAGCATCTGATGGGACACGTCAATAGGTGTGTAATGAGCCAGGTTCTGACGTTCAAGAAAAGCCTCTATCAGTATCCTTGTTTTTGTAGAACTTCCACTACCTAATTCGACGAGGACTGTGCCTTCCGGAAATTGAGAGGCAATACCATCCGCGTTTGCCTCAAGGATATCCGTTTCTGCTCGCGTCAGGTAGTATTCCGGTAATTCACAGATTTTCTCAAATAACTGTGACCCGATATGGTCATAGAAATAGACAAAGGGAAGGTATTTGGATTCCGATGTAAGGCCGGTTTTAACGTCTTCGGAGAAGTTATTTATGTAGATTTCCTTGTCGATTGATATAAGTGAGAACCTCTCTTCAATTCCTGAAAGTGTCATTATATTTTTTCCATTCGAAATCATTACTATATAATAGCGATTCTACAATATACTCTACTTGAAAACCAAGAAAACTTAGAATTATTTAACCATAA
>JAUWJE010000306.1 GCA_030607835.1 Candidatus Fermentibacterota bacterium
ATACTGGCGGTAATAGGGGAGGAAACAGGATTTGCAGGTGTTTTCCTGATACTGATCCTGCTGTTTCTGCTCCTGATGTCAGGATGGATAATCGCTGATAGCGCGGATTACCTTTTCGGCTATCTTGTTGTCGGCGGGTTGATAGCTTCAATTGCGGTTGGAATGTTCGTTCACATAGCTGTAGTGACCAGAATGATACCCTCTACAGGCATGCCGCTTCCACTTGTCTCATGGGGTGGTTCTAATCTTTTGATAACCATTGGTACCCTTGGAATTGTATCCAGAGTAGCCGGAGAAAGGGGGAAAAGATGAAAATCGCCATAGCCGGAGGAGGAACAGGGGGGCATATCAGTCCAGCTATTGCTGTTGCTGAAATTATCCTTGAAGAGTACCCCGGGGCTGCTGTGGATTTCATTGCGACTCCAAGACCGGTTGACAGAAGGATGTACAAGCAATTTGAAGGTATGGTTCATACTCTTAATCCACCAAGAATTGACAGAGGAATCTCGGATCGGTTCCTTTTTCCAATCAGGGCAATCAGATCGTTTTTCAGAGCTCGCAGTCTTCTGAGAAGACTTGGTTCATCTGTATTATTTTCCACAGGAGGATACTCTTCTTTCTTTCCCGTAGTCGCCGCCAGATCCCTCGGAATACCTTCGCTGATTCATGAGTCTAACAGCATCCCGGGACGGGCAAACAGACTTGCAGCAACATTCGCGTGTAGAATTCTTGTCGGATTTGAATCAGCTTCATCACAATTCAAAAAGTCTGTGATTCTAACCGGTAATCCCGTAAGACCAACTCTCAAAAGGATTGAAATGAAGGAAGCGCGAAATCATCTTGGAGTTCCTGCTGAGAGTACCGTTATTCTGTTCCTCGGTGGAAGCCAGGGAGCAAAAGCAATTAGTGATATCGCGCTGAAAGTTCCTGAAGGAGTTCACTCCCTTCTTCAGTGTGGTTCCAGAGATAAAGAAAGAGTAATGCTCGAATCAAGGGGAAACAGCAGGATTACAGTTGTTGATTTTGTTGATAATCCGGCTCTGCTTTATTCTGCTGCTGATATTGCTGTGGCACGTTCAGGAGCCATGACAACAGCTGAACTGTCCTGGTTCAGAATTCCCTCAATCTACATTCCGTACCCATACGCCGCAGATAATCACCAGAAATGGAACGCTGCTTCCATCGTTCAAATGGGTGGCGCACTTGAAATCGATCAGGATGGACTGGGATCGGACGTTCTATGGAAGATGGCAATTGAATTATTGGAGAATACTTCTGAGATGGACAAAATGAAAACCGCACTGGCGAAGATTATGCCGGTGAATCCAGCGATAGTTATCGCAAGAGAAATTCTTGCGCTGTGCGAGGAGAGTGGATACTGATGGATAAACACGTGCATTTAATTGGTATCTGCGGCAGCGGAATGAGTGCCCTGGCTCTCTGGTACAGAAGCAGGGGATATGTCGTTACTGGTTGTGACAGGGAGCCCGGTGAGAACCGTTCAGAACTCGCAGCAAAGGGGATACAGGTATATGAGGGACACAGTCCTGATCATATTAAAAAAGTGGAAGAGGTTGTTTTCAGCGCTGCCATC
>JAUWJE010000305.1 GCA_030607835.1 Candidatus Fermentibacterota bacterium
CGGGAGGAGGATAATACTTCATGAAGGAAGAGCTGATCCGTATTGTACGGGAGACTGAAAACAATCTCTCTGCCTGGAATCGAGCACGGGAATATCTGCAGGCCAGGATACTGGGACTCCTGCAGGAAACCGGAGCAATGATTCCTCTGGCATTCTGTGGCGGGACCGCCCTTCGCTTTCTCTATTCCCTGCCGAGGTTTTCGGAAGATCTTGATTTTTCACTGGAAGGAAAGTCCAACGGTTTTCATCTTGAGTCCTCCATTGAGCGGGTTGTCGCCGGTTTGTCCAGAGAAGGTTACCATATCGCGCTTAAGAGCAGATCTGTATCAGCTGTTCAGGGAATCATGCTCAAATTTCCGGGGCTGCCCTTTGAACTCGGTCTTTCTCCCAGTGCCACACAGATTCTGTCTATTAAAGTTGAAGTGGATACAAACCCGCCTGAAGGAGCTGACCTGGAAGTAAGCATGGTGCGGAGGTTTATCTTACTCCGGCTCCAGCACCACGACAGATCGTCTCTGCTGGCGGGGAAACTTCATGCCGTCTTTGTAAGAAATCATACCAAGGGCCGTGATTACTACGACTTGATGTGGTACATGACCGACCCGGACTGGCCTCTGCCCAACATGAAACTTCTACGTAGCGCTCTCATTCAGACTGGATGGACCAGAGATCGAGCTCTCTCCATGGATATCACCCTGGAGCTGAAGAACAAATTCCGAACCGTTAACTGGAAAGATGTCAGAAGGGATGTAACTCCGTTTCTGGAAAGACCATCTGAGGCTGAGTTCTTAACTGAAGATAACATGCTGAGCCTGCTGAAGAAATTCATTAGCCGACCACGGTAGATATTAGATCAGTCAGTAGTAAATATCGTACTTTATCAGCTGCCTTTATGTTTCATCAAGAATATTTTCGAGTGCTCCCGAATACCTCTCAGCTTTCCTTGAGAATCATTCAACATACCTCTCTTATACGGAATCACGGGCTTTGCTTCACGAGGAAGCCTTCTGGCATGGTATCGTGACGGAGAGATCAGAGTACGTCACTGGGAAAACGAATGGAATGATTTCGATCATGTGGTAGCATCTGGTCAGGCTTCGGTATCTGTCAGCAACATTGCTGTATGTAGCGTTGATGACGGTTACTGGGTTGCATGGCTTCCTGAAGGTGCAGAGCTGCCTGTTCTCGCATACGTCGACAGGGGAACTGTGACCGGGATTGTTTCTACTGAAGAGCCTGTTCAAACATCACTTATTCTGCATCCATCTCAGAATCCATTCAGAGAATCTGTGAACCTGACTGTGGAGGGAAATCCCCTTCCTGAGAGGCTTGATGTGTTTGACATCACAGGCAGATTGATCAGAGTGCTCGAGAATGATTCGATGAACAGCACTTTCTTATGGGATGGAAGAAACACTTCAGGTCAGGAAATGCCGCCAGGCACTTATTTTATTCAGGCATCAGCAGCAGGTATACGGTCAACCGTGCAGCTTGTGAAACTGTAAATGGAGATACACACTTCTCCCAGGAAATTCTCCTCTGGATACTTATTCACCTAAGCGTTTATGCGCTCCTCGGGGTCTTCCGGCTGGATAGCGCGGTAGATGAAAGTGTACAAATTCTCCCGTTTGAGATATTTTGCGGCTGCTTC
>JAUWJE010000031.1 GCA_030607835.1 Candidatus Fermentibacterota bacterium
AAAAATACTATCCAGCCCCGATCTGGGTGATAGAAGTGCGCGAAGCCATAACTGCGGAATAGTCTACTTGGACATAGATGAAGAACTGAATGTGTTCTATGGCGGAGGATGCGATGGAGATCCCTACGACTTCATTAAGGACCAAGTCCATCTGGGAAATATGGAAACAGAAGGAATTTCCGTTTGCTATGAGAAATACCTGAATGATCCTCCCACACCAGTAAGGCTCCTTGATAAAGTTACTTGGGCAGAGTTGGCCCAGAAGTATGGAGACTCGGGAAGCAACCAAATATACCATTACACCGATCTTACTGGAAGAAAGTGGTCGGAAGCATTTCTAAGGGATTTCTATCAAGAGGAAGGAAAACCTAACAACTGCATGAACCAGCCACAAATGTAAAGCCATGATCCAGAGTAGTATCTGTGCTGGTTATGCAAAGCGTTAGACGCACACTAGGGCGTTCTGTCATGCGTTATTAGATTCATAGAAGAATGGGCGTGTCAGTCCTGCTCGAAAGGAGGGTTCCATGAAGACGGACCGAGAAAGGAAGAATGCAGCAATAGTTGTTATTAGGTGGTCAGCTCGCATACTCGGGTTGATCATGGCGTGATTTTTGCTGCTTATGTTCATTGGGGAATCCCTACAGTCTGGTTCCAATCCGCTATCCGAGCCAATTGAGCCGGTCAGTGCAATCGGGTTAGCCCTGATGGGGATCTATGTATTAGCTATGTTCCTGGCACTCAAATGGGAGCGCATGGGCTCGTTCCTTGGAATGGCATCCCTTGGAGGTTTCTTTGTCATACTGTTCCTGGGGCTTCTTCCTGGAAATGTTTCAGGCGGCTTCAGTTCCAAAGGCGTCCTGAAGCCGTTATTTCTAGCCTTCTGGCTGCCGATCCTGTTGTACTTGCTGTGCTGGGGACTCGAAAGGCGGGGACGGGAACGTACGAAGGCGGTTCTCTGAACAGATGAGCAGTCTGATGGTTCTCGATTTCTTCGAGGGCTATCTACCATCCCTTGGGACGCCGACTGAGGGTGCATCAAGGTGTCTAACCATTGGCTTCACCTGACCACCTCGTTATGGTGCAATTTTGTAAGTTTGGTGGTCAGTTTAGTTCCGTGCAATCTAACAAGTTCTGATGAAACATTTCGGCGGCAGGTGAGCCGTTCGTTATACAGAGGAAGTAAAAAATGCAATTGGTGTTACTCTTCATATGTATGGGAATATTTCTAATTTCTGCTTGTGGACAGGAAGCTGATATCTATGATGAAACAGTCTCCTCTGATAGTAGTACAGTCGAAATGAATGGCCCAGATCAAACTACTATTGCGGAATGGAAAGAATATCTGGAATCAAGTGATGATGGACTCTGGGAAGATATGAAAGAACATTCCCTCGAGTACAGATATCTTGGGTACTTCTGTGAGGAGCAGGATCTCGAGCCAGAGATCTATTCACCTTTTGCTGTTTGCTCATTCGCTGACACCATCTATGTAACAGATGCCAGTACAAAACAGGTTGTGGCACTGGATTCTGAAGGATCTGTACTATGGAAAGCAGGTAGTCCAGGTGAAGGACCAGGGCATTTTGGACAGATGACAACCCTTGCCGCCTCCAGGCGTTATGTGGCTGTACTGAACAGGAGCCTCAGGAGGATAGAATTCTTCAACAGAGACGGCAGTTTTTCCCACAACATCCAATTTGCTGAGCCTCAAGACATCACTGCGCTTGATGATACTACTTTCCTGGTTGCCTCATCTTTCGAGCCTGGAGGAGATATTCATATTGTTGATTCCGATAGTGGGATTGTGAGGTCATTTGGTGAAGTTGCAATAAATCTTTACGAAGGATTATTCAGAGTAGATCTGATGAGAATATGCGCAGGAGGTAATGACAGAGTAGCACTATTTAACAGATACGAGGGCTTACTGGCCATCTACGATATTGACTCCGAAGAATGCATCTATCGAGGAAACAGGGAATATCCTGCAACACCTTCTCCGCCCAGAGCGTTTACAACTGAGAGCGGTGAGGAGAGAATGGTAATGTTCCCAATCGGTGGAAATGCGTTCCGTGGTCCAGAAGGAATGCTGAATGTTGTAGTGTGCAATTACATGGATGACGGCTCCTTCATCAGCGATCCCGATTATCTGGATTTTGCCCCCATCACAGCTGTAGACAGGTATGATTGGGATGGTAATTATCTAGATAGCTATTGCCTCCCAGATTCCAGCATAAACTACGTTACACTCCTGCCAGATGGAGGATTAGTAGCAAGGAACTTCGCTGAAGGAATTCTGTGTAAGATGGAGAGGATATAGAAAGCCATACAATAGACCTCATAGCAGTCAAATTCAGCAGAACGGCAACAGTGTAATTAGCTATTGGTGCAGTCTGCTGATTTGAAGCGTTATGTGAAAGGCAGCTGAATGAAAGAAAATACATACCGTAAATTTCAATCTTGCTTATTTGGAGGAATATCCGGTATCGACAGTAAACATACAGTCCTGAACATTTGTAGACATGCGTTCCTGCTCGTCTGTACAACTGTTATTATGCTTGCCAGCTGTGGAAATGATCCTATTGGTCCGGAGATTACCCATATGCCCGAACACGACAAAAGATTCGGCATTTATTCCCTGGATCTTTCCACCGGAGCCGTTGAGCTGATATATAGTTCGGATGATTCATTTCACAGAATTCACGAAAATCCTGACGGGACAAGACTCGTTTTTCAGGAAAACTTCGGAAGCAATATCTACACTGACAGCGAGATCTGTTCTATTAACCCCGATGGTTCAGGATACCAGCGGATCACGGACAACACATGGCTGGATGCATACCCATCCTGGTCCCCTGACGGCTCCCGAATACTCTTTCTATCTTGGCCGGATTTCCCTGATAATACGATGGATATTTTTGTGATGGACGCCGGCGGCATGAATCAGGTTGAACTATACGATTCAGGACACCACGATGCTGACTGTCACTGGGTAGGCTCACAGATCGTGTTTACAAGGGAGAGCCAGATCTGGATCATGGATGAAAACGGCACTAATGCTGAACAGGTAACTGATTTTGAACTCGCAGGTCAGTGGGGAAATGCTGATCTTCCCTTCGGAGACTATGATCCCCGGTTGAATCCTTCTGGTACTTTGATCAGCTTTGATAGAATGGTTGATGATCAGCACCCAAGCGGGAACTGGGATTTCTACACGATAAGCCCTGGCGGCACCGGCGAGACAGCCATTACCGACACCGGCTGGCAGCAGTTCATGGCGGAATGGTCACATGCAGGTGACCGGCTTCTCTTTATGGTAGCGGGCATGAGCGGTGCTGGTCTCTATGATATGTACACCATGAATCCTGATGGTTCGGATTTGACGAATATCACTCCCCCTGACTGGCCCGCGGAGTTTCTCTGCTCTCTGGGGATCTATTCCCATGATGACTCGAAGATCTACTTTATGGGTGAATGGTGGGAGTAAGAAATGCAAGCGAATAGACTATCACATAACAACAGCATGCAGACGAACGACCGCTTCACGACCGTCGCTGATGCTGAGCGTTATGCGAATATAATTGTTATGATAGAATATGAATCATAGATCAATCATTTGTCATTGCCTCAATAACTCCAGGAGGACTTATGATGGAATCATGTCAAAATCCTGATTCGATAAATCTCTCGGAAAGTCAACTTATCCAAATAAAGGCTGAAGTAAGACAGAGGGCCATTGATCACCTGAATGCTAAAGATGCAGCCACAGGCTTAAGCCATTATACAGAAAATGTAATTGCCGTTAGTAACGGTAAATTATTCCCTTCATTTGAACTGCTTGCTGAGGATGTAAAGGCCTACTACAATATTTTAAAAGAAGTTAATCTTGCAGTCTGGGATGAGATGCACATTAATGTCATCAGTACTGACGCGGCTCTTGTTACTGCTCAGTTTCGCTATAGCTTTACTAGCACCAACAACGAAAAGACTGATTTGCAGGGTGTGTGGACTGCTTTATATATCCGTAGTAATGGCAGCTGGAAAATACGTGTACGTCATGAATCATTTGCTCCACTTGAAATTAAATAAAATTATTAGATGCTTAACAATTGTTTGCACTCTGACAAGAACTCCGCTTCGCTCCGTTCTTGCAGGTGAAATAGAGCCTTATGGCACAGAATGGAGGACTGAATGCTGATAACTACTTTCCTTATTGTAATCGCTTTCTCCACAACCAATCTCACAATCACCGAACCTGCAGATGGCGAGACATATAACGGCGATTGGCTCACCATTAAGGCAATTGTGGAGAACGAGAACGAGGTTCCCGAGAATGTTCGGTACACTCTAAACGGGCAGTCCCCTATTGAGATTCCCAGACTGAATACCGACTGGTACACCTACATGGCAAATGATCTTCACACCGGCTTCTCCGAATCACCAGCTCCCACTGACAACACGATTCTCTGGACTGCTTCGGTTACAGGAGACACTCACGAGTTCTGCAGCCCGGTAATTGTGGACGGTGTCGTGTACTTCGTTTCCGATGAACAGTCTATTGTATTTGCGCTGGACGCTGCCACAGGTGACATTATCTGGCAGTATGATGTAGTGGATTATGTGGATGATGCTGTTACATGGTACGAGGAAAAAGTATATGTGGCGGCTGATTCAGCCTGGTGCCTTGATGGACTTACCGGAGAAAAGATATGGGCTTTCAAACCTTCGTCTTTCTACAAGATGAACGGAACTCCTGCACTTGGGGATGGAGTGGCTTACTTCAGTTTTGCACCCAACTCCAGCTCCCTGGCAGTCTACGCTCTGGACGCCGAGTACGGTGAGGAGATCTGGTGTACCTGGATTCCATTTTATTCAACAGGCTGTTTAACTCTTGATGGCAGCAAGCTCTATGTCCCTACTTACTTAGGGAGACTATATGCGTTGGATATCAGTGACGGTGCAATCATCTGGGAGAATTCCGACTCACCAACAGGTTACTGGGATTCATCACCAGTTGTTGTTGACGGTGTGATCTACATCTGCGGCAATGACGGAATAGTAAGAGGAATAGATTCTGTAACAGGCGCTACTCTCTGGACACAGGAGATAACCGCTGGTGTACACTACATCGCTGCCACTCCGGCTTACGCCTATGGAGAACTATTTTTTGCTGATCAGGTTGATTCCTTCCACTGTCTGGATGCACTTACCGGTATTCCCATCTGGTCAGTTCCAGGAGTTCAGCACGGATCCTCCGGAATAGCAGATGGAATGGTGTTCTACGGAGAAGGGGCTGACAGAGCCTATGGGAAAGTTGTCGCTTTGTCCTGTGAATCAGGGGAGGAGATCTGGTCTTACCAGACCGGAGGAACAGAGATCTTTTCCAGTCCTGCAATCACAGACGGCGTTGTGTACATTGCAGGTATGGACTGGAATCTCTACGCCTTCGGCACCGGTTTCAAGTACACCTACATTGATGATCTTTATGCTCAGGTGGGGTCAAACGAGCTTATTGTAACATCTTTTGATGAAGGTTCGGCTGTCGCCGCTGATACCATCAACTTCACCGTTACCGGAACAGGGATCAGCCTCGAACCCACTCGACTTCTCGAATTGACAGTCACCCCGAATCCCTTTGGTTCAACTGCTTCAATTTCATTCGAACTCTCAGAACCTGGATTCACTTCAATAGTAATCTACGATCTTGCCGGAAGAATTGTTATCACATTGGTGAACAATGAAATGCCTGCAGGAGAGGAATCAATTCGGTGGAACGGAGAAAATGCTAACGGAGCCCCCGTTTCAGCTGGTTTGTATTTATGCAGAATTCAGTCAGACGGGACAACTGAAACGATTGGCTTGTGTCTACTGAGATAGAAGCCATAACCAAAGGCTGCAGTGGAATAGTGCTGGCAATTCCGAATCCTATGCTTGTACAATCTACTGAACCATAATGTTCTACGTGAATGGATGCCATGAATAAAAGTAAAATGAAAAAGAAACAGGTTCAATGCATTGTAGAAGATATTCCAAGCTATCTTGGTCATATCCTAAGCGTATCTAGAGTTGGTTTCGAAAGCGATTATTCAGATCGATACTCATCTTCAATAGAACCTGCTGACGTGAAATGGCTAAAGGAGAATGAAGATCTTTTCAAGTGGGGAAATGGAAAAGCAGGTTCTCTGACAAGTTATGGACTCTTCATTCTCGGTTATGTGAATCCGGATGGAACAGTTGGCATAGAATCATACTTCGATGCGCTAATCTCACTTATTGATACAGGGAATTGCGATCAAATGCTGCGCAACTTCCCTTCACTAATTCGTTTCCATGAGCAGTGGGGACGCTTGGATCATCCCGATGCAATTGAAATGCTAAAAAGCAATAGAGAGAACATAGTTCGATTTAGCAAGATTCTATGCAGGAACTGGGAAAACTTTGAGAAAAATGTCTGGCCAAACGAAAAGGATTCAGTATCTGCCAAAGCTGCTGAAATAAACAAGAAATTAGAGAAAGTGGATTCTATTGCCAGATGGGAAAATGCAACCGGATTCCCCTTCAACTATGAGAAATATGAGTACATTCTAAGCTCCGGAATGAAAAATGCTCCCAGATTCAACTCACTTGGATATGGAAAGAACTGGGTTTACTACGATATTCCGCTGCTTTTCGAGGGAATCCTCCACGAAGTTGGCAGTCATGTTTTGATCGATCTTCATCGCGAGTTGCGAGGGGAGTATGAGGACTTTTTCCTTCTTTACAATGTTCGAGAAACACTGTGCAGTCATCT
Source organism: Candidatus Fermentibacterota bacterium (assembly GCA_030607835.1). Classification (GTDB taxonomy): domain Bacteria; phylum Fermentibacterota; class Fermentibacteria; order Fermentibacterales; family JCC-6; genus Aegiribacteria. Next base: position 6,791 of record JAUWJE010000031.1, read on the forward strand.
GACTAAAATGATGTTCTCCGATTTTGATGTTGAGCTTACTCCCCTTGATGGCAGTAAGGTTTATGATGCGAGAGCTGATGAGCTATTCCGAGAAAAAATCACATCCCTTCCCGTTTCGAACGTCCGCAAGGAATTCAGGGAAGTGGTTGATCAAATAAATGAAGAAAGACAAAAAAATGCGTAGAGCAACCGCATGAACCGATCACAGCAACTCGGTGACAGGTTATTCTGAGCACTGTGCTGGTTATGCAGAGCGTTAAGCTACGAATGTACGGTACATGAAACTTGAACGTGAGCTCTGGATTCAAATGCTCCCGAGTCTCAACCTGTTATGGATGCAATGCAACCATACTTAATAGAAAGGGTAGTTCAGTGGTCTCCCCAAGATTAGATACGACGTTTGCGCACCTGGCGATCGAGTTCCTGGAGACTGGAGATGGAGAACTGCTACAGAGAATAGCCAGAACCCCTGCCGCTTGTTTTCTTGAGGCTCATTCCAGACGAGTATCTAGATCTGGAGATGGACCAGACGCTGGGGAGCTGGTCGTACAACTGCTGACCTCAAGTACAATGTCAGACGTCGATCAAGAAGGGATAAGGATCAGGCTTTCGTTGATGCAGACAGAGTCTGAAGCTTACCTTCGCTGTTGGAACGAGTCGGCAGCCTACCTACCGAGTGGTGCCCTCTCCGGAGCTGTCCTCTACCTGACAGTTGGCTACGATATCGGAGTTGCAATGGACGGTCAGGCCAGCCTGAATCTGGCGCATCAGCATTTCGCATCGAACCCAGGGGAATTATTGTTTTATGCCGTCCACGAGCTCCACCACGTCGGTTTCCAGAAATATAATCCGCTGCCGATTATGACTGACATCAGGACGACCAGCGATCTTGCCAATCTGATAAGGTGTTTAACAGCTATGGAGGGGCAGGCAGTCCACGCGGTTCGGAGATGGCGCACTGAAGCTGGTGCAATGGAAACCGACTCCGATTATGTTGCCCTCCTGGATCCGCAACGAATGGCTGTTTACGAGAAGGAGTTCTTCAGACTGTACCGAAGCTTGGCTGAGGTAGATCCGCGTCCCCTTGAAGGGAAAGACTGGGGAATCCTAGAACGGATGTCAGCCGGTGACCGGCTCTGGTATCGGGTCGGTGCCCTGATAGCGGATCGAATTGAAAGAGAGCTTGGAAGGCAGGTCCTCATCAAGACTATCGTTCAGGGACCCGAAGCTTTCTTCGGTCGATATGCGGAACTTTCCGCGAAGAGCTGGGATGACCCTGGTAAACTGGAATGAAGCCATGCACTATCGCAGAAGTATTCATTCAGTGCTATTCCATTGCTCCTTAAATGATTTAGAACAAGGTCTTGATGCGACCGAATGAATAGCTCTGAAGTGAGGTCATTTCAATCTCAATATCCAGCTCACTGATTGTATAGACGGCTCCGTCGGTATAGCACCAGAAGAAGCTGTCACGACTGGCGGAATAGGCCAGACCCAATGGTGTGTTGCAGAAGAGTGGTACATCAACAGCTGTGAGATAGGTCAGACTGGTGCCATCAAAGCTGTAGAAGAAGAATCGACTGTCATAGTAGCTGGTTAGAAGAACTCCGGTTTCGGTTCCCAGAGGAAAGGTGGTAAGGCCGCTGAGATTGGCGTTGGATTGAGGGGTGGAGAAGGTGGAAACATCGCTTCCGTCAGGGAGAAAGCGCATCACATCTTTGTTCAATCCTCTCGCTACCCAGATGTAACCGTCCCGGTAATCCATTCCCCGGCCCTCTGTACCAGCGGGACTGTCAATGATGCTCCAACTCGACCAGTCATAGGTGAAGAGCTTGCCATTGCTCCATTCTGTAAGATAGATGCGCGAGGCATCATCGTTCAAACAAACTCCGAAATTGAGCAGAGCAGAGCTGTAAGCCACCTCACCCAGGTAACTGCTATCATCCGGGTCATAAAAGCCTACCTCGGGATCAAAAGCATTGGCACTACCGAGAGCAAGGCGATCATTGGCCTCGTCGTAATCCAGACCAAGGATCATGTGCGGAGCGCCAGGTTCGAATGCGAAAGTATTGAGAACGGTGATGTTTATATCTATCATGGGCTCCGGGGGGTTATCGGGTGATATCGGAGAGTCCGCGAAGGTCAGAGTTACTGTGATAAGCAACATTACTATTTTTTCTATCATTTCTCCTCCATAGACAGGAACCAATCTGTTTTATTCTTCTATGAATTCCAGCACAAGATCAGCCAGAGCATATCCAAAAATACCCGGCATTGTAATCAGGCTTGGGATGCGGTTCCGGATTCTTCCTCTTATCAGTGTCTGATCATCCGTGTCCGGTGGTAGAGCATGTTTCCCGGCGGATTCTACCGAGTAAACACATTGAATACCCTCTGATATTCCTCTTGTGCGAAGGTACTTGCGCACCTGTCTTGCAAGAGGGCAGTTATTTGTCTGTGAGATATCCCCCCTTCTTACAAGTGAAGGATTCCTTCTCCCTGACGCACCCATGCTGCTTACGACAGGAATACGATTCCTGATGCAGTATTCAAGAAGAGCCACTTTAGGATTAAGGCTGTCGATTGCGTCGACAACAATATCCGGTGGAGGATCAAGGATTTTCGAAGCAGTATTCTCATGAAAAAATTCCACATCTGTTTCTATTTCGGTGTTGGGGCAGGTTTTTCTGAGTTGTGAAGCAAGTACTTCCACCTTCGGCTTACCGATATCGCTCAGCCCGGCAATTGGATTCCTGTTGAGTGAAGTTTCTGTCAGCAGATCGAAATCAACCAGCTTGAGAGTTCCAGCTCCACATCTGGCAAGCGCGATTGCAGCATGACAGCCGACACCACCGAGACCGATAACAACAATTCTTGCTTTCATCAGTCTTCTGTGAGTTTCCTCTCCAAGGAAATCCACGACCCGGTCGAATCGTCTCTCAGTCATCCGAATCAATCCCGAACAGTCTACAGGCATTTGTCCATGTTATCCAGGCAATGTCTTCAGCTGTTGTACCGCGAAGTTCAGCAATCGCACCGGCAACTTTGATTACATGAGCAGGCTCCACCTCACCTGGGGCAAGCCCATCCATTCCGATTGATGGAGCGTCAGTTTCCAGCAGCATTCGGTCTGAAGGAGCAAAAACAGAGGATTTTCTAGCTCTCCTGGCACGGAGTCTCGTAACCGCACCACCGAAGGCAAGGAAGAATCCAAGATCAAGAAATCGTCGCGCAAGCTGTGTTCCGCTTGAAAACGCAAGGACGACTCCCCGGATATTGGCCCTATAACCGTCTTCAGACAAAATCGACAGCATTTCTTCGAATGCTCCTCGACAGTGTAATATCACAGGCAGATCAAGCTCCAGCGCGATGTCCAGCTGTTGCCGGAAAACCCGTATCTGAGTATTCCTGTCAGGAGTTTCCACTTTGAAATCCAGTCCGATCTCACCGACAGCTACTGACGAGGTAATTGTAAGTTCATTTTCAAGATTTTGAGTATCAAGTTCCTCATCAGCACTCCAGGGGTGAATACCAAGCGCAGGATATATCTCCGGTTTCCCTGCCAGAGCTTTTACCTGATCCCAGGATTCAGTATCAACAGAAGGAACAATTAGCCGGGTTACCCCTGCTTCCCTCGCGCGGTGGAGAATCCCCTCCGTATCTCCACGAAGGGGCTCTATGAAGAGATGACAGTGCGTATCGAAATACTGTATGGTTTTCATCGGATTCTTCCTGTCAGAAATCAGTTGTATTGAACAGTGTTAACATTCAATAGGCAAACTGATATTGTCCAGGGTTGCTCTTCTAGAAAGTAAGTGTCCGCTGCTTGAACCCATATCCCATTACATCGTAGGCATCATGAAGAACCATGAAAGCATCCGGATCGATACGCTTCAGAATTCTTCTCAGCATCATTACCTGTCTTCGATGAACACAGACATAAATGACATCTTTTTTGGCGCGGTTATACCCGCCCTCGGCCTTAAGGAATGTAACGCCTCTGTTAAGCTTCTCAAAAATCGCGTCCCTAACTTGATCCGGTGCATTCGTCACAATCATTACAGCTTTTATATATGGCATTCCTTCCGAAGCAAAATCAGTCATCTTGCTTGTTAGGAAAAGGTTCAGGTATGCCCAGATTACGATTGCGGGATTCTTGAAAACAACTCCCACTGCAAGAATTATGAGAGATTCCACAATCCAGTAACCAGTACTGATTGATACTCCAGTGTACTTTTTCAGAATGGCAACTGGGATATCAGTCCCTCCTGTAGAACCCCGGAATTTGAAAATCAAACCGAGTCCCACACCCAGGAGAGCAGAACCAGCCAGAGAAGCCAGAAGGATGTCTGTTTCTAATTTGCCGGAGAGAAACATAGCAAGCCTGGGCAGTTCCCCTTCTCCGGCAACATTATGGACTATCTCGCTGTAACTGGAAAGGAATGAGAGGTGAGAAGGCTGAAATACCCAGCACATAGCGTTGGCCATCAGCATTCCAGCAAAACTCCTGATACCGAATTGTTTTCCAACAACAAAATACCCCAGAAAAAAGAGTGGAATGTTAAAACCAAACATCCAGATACTCTCTGTGACACCTGTCCAGTGATAGAGAACCTGTGACAACCCTGCAACACCACCAGGTGAAATCCGGAATGGGAATAAGAACCAGGAATAGGCAATTCCAAAAAATACGGAACCCGCAAGAATACCAGCGTAATCCTGCATTTCATGCCTGATATTCATAATAATCAACTCCCGGAATAATGCTCAGGGCATCCTGTCTGTAATGAAGCGAAATATTAAAGGACGAAGCCTGAATTAGCTTCGCCACAGTCAGATGTAATATACATTATCGGATCTGTATCTGCCAGATTTTCAGGCTTTAACTCTAATTCTGCCTGCTTCCAGATCCTGCCTGAGTGCGAGTTTAATTTTCCGTCTGGCCAGAATTATCACCCATACCAATACTGGCAGTATCCCAAGCACCGTGAACTGACCCCATACTGGAGATGCAAAGATACACAGGTTATAAAGTCCATGAAAGAACACTGCGAGAAGAAAACCTTTCCAGATTAACCAGCGTCTGGTTACCCAACTCTCAGAGAACTTCGCCATACCGATATAATATCCCATTATTACGGAAACCGCAGCGTGAAGCGGTATTGAAGTAAAAGCTCTGAGAATGGCTACATTCAGCCCTCTTCCCAGCACGTATAGAATATTCTCAAGACAGGCAAATCCCATACCGGCCATTACAGCATAGATAATCCCATCCATAACTTCATCAAAGCACTTCTTCCTGTAGGCAACTCTGAGGACGATAAACAGCTTCAAACCCTCTTCAATAAGCGCGGCTACGATGAATGCTTTGAAAACTGGAAAAAGAACCGGATATGGTTTCAGGATTCCCCTGAACCCGATA
>JAUWJE010000222.1 GCA_030607835.1 Candidatus Fermentibacterota bacterium
CGAACGGGAGATATCGATGAAGTGGGTGATCCTACTCACCTGACTTTCTTTGAGATGCTCGGTAACTGGTCTCTCGGCGATTACTTCAAGCGTGAAGCGATTGAATGGAGTTATGAGTTCCTGACAGCCAGAGAATGGCTTGGGTTCTCACAGGATCAGCTTCACGTTACTGTATTCGAAGGTGATGATCAGGTACCTCCTGATGAAGAAGCAGCCGCTATCTGGGAGGAAACCGGTATTCCTCGCGGTAGGATCTATTTTATGGGGCGGAAGGATAACTGGTGGGGTCCAACAGGGAATACGGGACCATGCGGACCTGATACCGAGATATTCATAGATACAGGCAGAGCTCCATGTTGCCCTGAATGCAGACCAGGATGCGGTTGCGGGAAGTATTTCGAAATATGGAACGATGTCTTCATGCAGTACCGCCGAACAGAAGACGGCAGGTACGTTCCGCTTGAACAGAAGAACGTTGATACCGGGATGGGTGTGGAAAGAACCATTGCCATGATGAATTGTTCTGACACAGTCTTTGACATTCGCGAATTCCAGCCTTTATTCGGTTTTCTGAAGAAGTTCGCAGGTATTGGTTCACAACCTGATAGCGAAACCACCAGGTCTCTCAGGGTTGTTTCAGATCACATTAGAACAGCCACTCATATACTTGGCGATGATCAGGGAGTACCACCCTCGAATCTTGACAGGGGATACGTTCTGAGAAGGTTGATCAGGCTCGCGATCAGGCATGGCAGAAAGCTCGGAATTGATGAACCGTTCACTCAGAGGCTTGCAGAGGTAGTAATAGACACGGAAGCTTCCGCTCATGATGAACTTGCCAGGAACAGAAGATTTATACTTGATGAACTATCAGCGGAGGAAACCCGTTTCGAGAAAACATTACAGGCAGGATTGCGGGAATTTGATAAATTGCTACCCAATCTTCTGAGAAATCCGGCAAAAACCATTCCCGGAAGAATCGCATTCAGGCTGTATGACACCTTTGGATTTCCGGTGGAGTTCACAGCTGAGATGGCAGCGGAACATGGCATGACTGTTGACATGGGTGGTTACAACAAGGCATTTGAAAAACATAGAGAGCTTTCCAGACAGGGAAGTGAAAATAAATTCAAGGGTGGTCTTGCTGACAACAGCGAAATGGTAACGAAGCTGCATACTGCTACTCACCTTCTACACAAGGCTCTTCGCGATATTCTGGGAGAACATGTGGAGCAGAAGGGAAGTAACATCACGGATAAGAGACTGAGATTCGACTTCAGTCAGCCGGAAGCCATGACTGCTGAGGAGAAGGCTTCAGTAGAGAAAAAAGTAAACGAGATGATTAACGCTGATCTTCCTGTCACTTGCGTGGAAATGGAACTTGAGGAAGCTCTTGAAAAGGGTGCGATCGGTTTATTCCGCAGCAAGTATGGTGAGAAAGTAAAAGTATACATAATTGGAGATTACTCGATAGAGATATGTGGCGGCCCTCATGTCGCCAGTACCGGAGAACTCGGAAAATTCAGAATCGCGAAGGAGATGAGTTCGTCCAGAGGTATCAGAAGGATAAGAGCGGTGCTTGAATGAAAATGCTTCCTCTGATACTTATTGCTGTTTTCTATTCCGCGGAAACAGGAAGTATTACTGATTTCTCAGGAACCTGGGAGACGACTTATATACTCTCTTCCTTTAACACTATCAGCAATTTCATTGCTCAATCACCATGCGTACTTTTCTTGTCAGTTCATCCTTGGTGAAAGGTTTCTTAATGAAATTCATACCTTTGCCTAACACGCCATGATGGGAAATTACATCCGCTGTATAACCGGACATGAAAAGCGTCTTGATTCCCGGTTTGATGACTTCAATCGCTTCTTTCAACTCTTGACCGCTCATTTGAGGCATAACCACATCGGTTAGAAGAAGGAGGATATCTATATCACCCTTTTCACATATCGTCAGTGCTTCATTCGGTGTTTCAGCTACCAGAACAGTATAGCCGATGTCCTCCAGAAGCGTCCTTGCGAGATTGCGCATCATCTCATCGTCTTCAACCAGAAGTATCGTGCCGGATTCTAAAGACTTCGGTACCTCAATGGCTGTCTCTGTTACATTTTCATTTTCTACACATTTGGGAAAATAGAGCTTGAAGATTGTCCCATGTCCAAATTCGCTGTTTACATTAATGAATCCGTTGTCCTGCTTGATGATACCGTAGACTGTGGCAAGTCCCAGTCCAGTGCCTTTGGCTTTATCCTTTGTCGTGAAAAACGGTTCGAAAATATGTGACAGGGTTTCCACGTCCATACCGATCCCATTGTCACTAACCACAAGCATAACGAAGAGTCCAGGCAGAAATCCGGCATGATCCTGACAATAATCCTGGTCAATGGTGACATTGGCAGTCTCGATGGTCAGCTTGCCTCCCTCCGGCATAGCGTCGCGAGCGTTGATCCCAAGGTTGGCAACTATCTGATTGATCTGCGCCTGATCAGCTTTTGTGGTCCAGAGGTCTTCAGCAGGTATGAACTGAAGTTCAATGTGTTCGCCGAGAAGCCGGCGAAGCATATTTTCCATTTTCACAATTAGTGGATTAAGATTCACAACTTTGGGCTCGATGATCTGTTTTCGGGAAAAAGCCAGTAGTTGATGGGTGATGTCAGCGGAGCTCTGGGCTGCCTTTTGTATCTCCAGAAAATATTTCAACATTTGGTCTTCCAGATCGAATTTGCCCATGATTAATTCGGTATAACCAAGTATCACGCTTAACATGTTGTTAAAATCATGCGCCACACCGCCGGCGAGCCGGCCAACGGTCTCCATTCTCTGAGCCTGCCTCAATTGATCTTCCAGAATACGCTGCTTCGTCACATCATGCTTAACTCCGATATAGTTGATTATCTTTCTACTGCTGTCGAAAACGGGTGAAATTGTTGCTTCTTCGGTAAATAACGCTCCATCCTTACTATTGTTGATAATCTCACCCCGCCATGTTTCGCCGCTCATGAGGGTGTTCCACATCTCCTTGTAGAAGGCCTCATCATGCTTGCCGCTCTGTAAGATACGCGGGTTCTTACCGATGGCTTCCTCTTGCGAATAGCCGGTAAGCCTCTCGAATGCCGGGTTGACGTACTGAATAGTCGCTTCCCGATCCGTAATAACGACTGACTCAGCGGCCTGATCAATGGCTGAAATCAACCGTTTTTGCTCCTCCTCAGCCTGGATGCGTTCGGTGATGTCACGAATTATCCCTATTGCATTCCATTTATCCTTTACTTTCGTGGCAGACATAGAGAGTTCCACCGGAAATTCCGATCCATCCTTTTTCATCGCAGTTAATTCTAAAGTCTTACCGACAACTGCACCTTTGCCGGTTTTGCGAAATTCAGCAAATCCATTTCCATATGCATCGGAGTATTTATTCGGTATGATGAAGACACGCATCTCCTTCCCAATTGCTTCATCTTTTGTATAGCCGAACATTTTTTCCGCAGCAGGATTCCAGAAAGAAATATTGCCATCATTATCCATCATGATTATTGCATCCTGTGCTGAAGAACTAATACTGCGGAATTTTTCTTCACTCTCCCGCAGTGCTCGCAGTGCCTGGTGACCTTCCCGTTCGATTTTCTTGTTTTCCAGTGCATTAAGAACTGCTGGCCCCAACCGCTTGATATGCTCTTTAATCACATAATCATCCGCTCCCGCTTTCATGCATTCAATGGCGGTAGCTTCATTCATGGATC
>JAUWJE010000111.1 GCA_030607835.1 Candidatus Fermentibacterota bacterium
ATCTGTTTTCCGATAAGTAAGATAAAGAGCAATTCCAGCTATTAGTATTCCGGGAATCAGGTGTTTCCAGACACTATGTTTCTTCAAATCAGTGACCTGCCCCGGATGTATCTGTACATGCCCTTTCTACAGCTGAGCATATAGCATGTCCGGCTATCAGAAGCGCTTCCTGTACGTGACTGGTTTCGTCGGAAATCGCTTTCACGGCAACATCGACCAGTTGTGCTATGGGTCCTCCATCACTGCCAGTGAAGCCTATGATCTTCATAGACTTCCTTTGAGCTTCCTCAACAGCTTTTATTACATTTCGCGAGCGTCCGCTCGTCGATATCGCAATCAGAATATCTCCAGGTTTTCCTAACGCCTCCAGTTGCCTGGCAAATATCTCTGAATAATCGTAATCATTAGCTATGGCTGTAACAATAGCTGCATTAGCCGTAATCGCGATAGCTGGAATAGCTTCCCGATCAAGACGGAAGCGGCCGATTAATTCACCTGCGAGGTGCTGCGCATCAACAGCACTCCCGCCGTTTCCACAGAAGAAAATCGTTCCTCCGGAAAGAACAGACTCCACACATAGATCAGATGCCTTTTCAATCATTTCGCAGTCAATCGAAGCTATCGAAGCCTTCGCGGCTTTAACGTATTTCTCTATTTCAGTCATTTCCTTATCCTCCATCTTTCAACCGCATCCCACACTGTAGGAAGTTCCAGGCCTCTGGATGTGGCCAGAGCTGAATAGGCAGGTCTTGGAGCGTCAAGATCAAGCTGTGACCAGGTTATTTCCTGAATTGTGCCTTCTACATATTCCGCAAGTCTGGTTGCGAGGAAAGCAGGAGTCATCCCTGGATTGTTCACAAGATGAAATAGACCGGACTTGCCCTCAATAATAATCTTCAGAACCGCCTCGGCAAGATCAGGCGCATAGGTCAGACAGGCAACCTGATCGGTGACAGCTTTGATCATGATGTTTTCTGACAGCATTCTCCAGAAATATGGAACCATTCCCATCGATTCTGAAAATAGCCACGAAGTTCTTATTACGATGTTATTCTCATATCCGCGAAGGGCTTCAGATTCACCCTGAAATTTACTCTCTCCATAAATGTTAGCGGGTGATGGAGTATCATCCTCAAGAAATGGTTTCCCGCGGTCATACCTGCCATTGAAAATATGATCGGTTGAGAAGGTCACCAGTTTCCTGCCGGTGCGGGCAAGATTCCTAACTCCATCTCTGTGCACTCTGTATGCCAGTTCGGGTTTTCTCTGGCAAAGATCAACATCAGTTACAGCAGAGCAGTTGATGATCCACTCGGGATCTATTCTGTCAACTGTACTCTGAATCGATTCCGGCTCAGTGATATCCACATCAGGAAGATCAATTCCCTCCGCTTCATTTCCCAGCAGATTCAAGAATACTCTTCCCAGCTGCCCTTTCACACCGGTTATCAGAAATTTCTTCACTTTCCCTCTTTATTTCAAATTAGACCGTGAACGGAAGTTTCGGCAATTCACAGTTGTTCATAACCATTTCGGGCATTTTTCCCGTAAGCAGATTGTAAGCGCCAGGAGCCACACTGTCTACCTCATGCTTTAATTCAATAGAAAGCAGATTATCACCGGGTTGATGAGCATCGGAAGAAAGTACATGAACCATGCCGGATTCAATAAGCCTCCAGGCTGTTTCAGCTGTGACTCCGGTTCCAGTCAGACTTCTTGCGCAGACCTGAATACCCACTCCCAGTTCTGAAAGTCTGCTTACCCTTTCAGGATGAGTCCGGCACCATGAGTATCTCTCCGGATGTGCAAGCAGCGGTCTGAATCCCTGTTTCAGAACAGCTCTGATTCTCAAAAGAGCAAATATCCATGGCATACCGAATGGATGTTCAATCAGAACCCAGGATGTTCCCGGAAGACTCAGGGCATCAAGAGTGTGCGCTGACGGTTTCCATCTGGCAAGCATGACCTCTCTGCCGGCAAGGACAGAGAATTCATCCTCTGCTCTCAATATGTTGGCATAGGAAAGAAATTCAAGGATTCTTTTTGACTGGGAATTGAACACTCTTACGCTGTTTGAAAGACGAAAATGAGGGGTTGCCACTACAACAGCGGGGCGGGTCATCTTTTCCTTCATCTGGTGTAGAAGCTGAGTAGATTCTTCCCAGGTTGCGGGACCATCATCAACACCGGGAACAATATGACAGTGAAGGTCTATTAACTGTTGAATGGAAGCCTCCTATGCCGGGTAGATGATTCAATGCTGTTGGAGGGGAATATAGCCATGCTGAAGACCATTGTAATACCAGTAATTCTTTTTGTATTGATTCTTGTTCCTGTAGCGCAGGCGAATGAGACCAGAGCTCTCGAACGCCTGATGAATGTTACTTCAGGTCTTGGTGAACCGGGAGATGAACTGCTTGGTGAACCTGTCACCGGAAGTATGGTGATTACATCAAGTACTTTGATTCTGAGTGATTCTCTGAATCAATGCCTCTGAATCCATCTGAGGAAGAATCTTTAAGGCAGAGGATGAGTCTTTCCGCCCGTGCAGGACAATATGGCCTGCAGGTCTTCCTCCGGGACCTACGGGCTGGAGTATCTCAGGAGTAATTCCGTATGACTGACACCCGAGGATCATTTTCGGCAGAAGAGCTGGTCTGTTGATCATAATGAACAATCCTCCTGGAATCAGCAGATGTGCGGAGGCTCTGATAAAATAGTATAGGAGCAGATCTGAACCCGACCTTGAGATACGTCGTGCTTTGACGGGGCTGCTCCTGCCGGATCTGTTCCGTCCGAAAGGAGGATTCATAATTACCGCATCAGCGATTGTACTGGAAAGACCGCGTGGAACTGCTTCAACATTGCAGCATATACCTGCCAGATCAAGGTGTTTTCTCTTGAGTCTAATGGAATTGATCATTATTTGAAGCAATTCTATCTGAATATCAATTCCGATCCATCTGCAATCTGTATTCAGGATGGATGAGGCCAGCATTGCGCCACCACTTCCACAACCGAGTTCAATCACAACTGAACCTGGAGAAACATCAAGAGAATATGCAAGAAGCAAAGTATCCGTTGTCACAGATGTCATCTGATCCTGACAGGAATTCCCGCTACCTGTAAGTAGCCTTGGCTACACCCCATGTGTAGTGTTCACCGGTGTACCCGAGCGGTCTGTAATCGTACCACTTTTTTATCGACCATAATCCGTAAATGTCCTCAACCATGTGAAACATCACTCGTCCTCTGGCTGGATTGTCCCAGCCGCAGTAGTCGCTGCCGGCGGCGACTATTTCATAGTCTCGCCATATATCGACTGAATCTGATGGAGCCACCGGATCAGTAATCTCGGTAACGCTCATGCTGAAGGATGCCAGGCTGTCATCGGGAAATCCCGAACCTTCAACCGCGGCAAAAATATTGAGGACTGTGTTCTGTTCAACATCATAGTCCCAGCTGCTGAAATCCCATGAGGCTCCAAACTCCGCTATGTCGACATCATCAGCCAGGAACTGAAAGGAGGGATCACAGCATGACATAAACATCGCAATAGATCTGCCCTCAAAGGTATTCGAGAGGTTGAGAAGCACTGTGGATGGGGTATATGGCTGATACCAGGTGATGTCATCGTCTGGATTTGGATACTGCGGGTCTCTGGGATCGAAAAAAGAACATGAGGTGGCAAGAAGCAGAGTGGAAACGCTTAACACAATGAGAAGGATCTTCATTTGTTCACTTTCAGTCTAGAACTGGTAGTTAAGCCCGACATCGGCTTTCCAGTAACTTTGTATGTCACGTGAATAAAAGGTTCTAGTCACACGAAGGGACAGAATTCCATTATTCAGGTTCATTCTAGTGCGCAGCCCGACATGGTGCTTGTGCTCGATGAGTGAAGGATTGCCGGTTGCGAATATATTTCTCTGAGAGTATTCCCAGGCATAATTAGGAGTTAGCCCGATTTTTTCAGTGACATGAAAACCCACATTCAAGGTAACGATATTGCTGATTATCTCCTCGGATCTGCTGAAAACCGAGTTGTTAAAACTTCCATGATCACGGAAAGTGAAGGTGTTGGAAACACCCAGGGTAGTACTGTCTTCTGATATTCTCTGGAATGATGTTGTGGAAACAAGCCTTCTGAACAGCAGGTCTGACCCTTCATCGTTGACCTCCGGAAAGAGAAACGTTGTGTAATCAGCGTTGAGCTTGATTGATTCCAGAAGCGTCCAGTTCCCACCAGGAAAATACCTGAATCCTGGACTGATACTGTATGAAGATGAAACCGTGCTGTTCGCGGATTGCTCCGCCATCAGATAAACAGTCTTTCTGCTCTGCCCCTGGATACTCGCATCCAGCGTTACTTTACTGCTGAGCGGGACTTCCGCGGAGAGTGAAAGAACTTCCCTCAGTTCATCGCAATCGCTGTTATCCCTGTGAGTATTCCCCCATTCATCATACCATTCCCCGAACGTATCAGATCTGTAGAGATGAATCAGCCGCTCAAATGTGATCCGACTGTCCCCCGGAGTATATTGAAGGCTTGAGGTAAAGGCTCTGTCATCGCTGATTTTGTATACATCGAAAAGAGTTGGAACTCTCGCAGCTGTGCGCTTTGAATCGTTGCGACTGATGCCACGAGAGAGGTTCATGCTTAGTAGAAGATCATCAATTATCTGATATCTAAAGGAGGAGGTGATATTTCTTCTTCGATCCAGTCTGTCGCGAACATCTCCCCCTGAACTGCCTGGGTCAGGAATATCTTCATAGAAACGCTTCATGTAATCCCATCCGGTAGTCAGTTCCATACTCAGATACTCAAATGGAGTCGGTATCACAAAAGACAGGTTACTGTTCCAGTCATTCTGCCATAGACACTGGGCCGAATCATGATTAATGGAAAAACGTCTTGAAGCTCCAGCCTGAGCGGCAATATTGCCGCCGTTGAAAACATCCGGAAATCCGTAACTCAATTTGGCAGTAAGCTGATCACTTCCCGTATCTAACTGATGTCCATGTGTTCTTTGCTCTCCGAATGTAAGATTCGTGTTAAGAACACTGAAAATGTTTTTATTCAAGGATATATCGACACCGCTCACTCCTCCCTCATCATGACCTGTCTCTGTAGTGTCTCCGGATGGCCTCAAGTAATCCACAAAATGGGCTCCAAGTCTCAAATCGATCGACAGCCATGATGTCGGGGAATAACGTATCTGACCTGAAGTGGTGTTATTCAGTTTATCCCGGATTAACAAGCCATATCTCTCTTCAGTGCTGATTCTTCTTGCAAGATTAATTCCGAACTCCAATTTGGATGTTGGTCGAAATGCCACACTGGCGGATCCGACACGGCCTTCAGTAAAACTCTGAATGCCCGGAATCTTCTCGGCTGAGAATGTAGCATTAGCATTCATTGTAATCCTGGATGTGAGCTGATGCATCAGGGATATTGAATTAATAAGTTTACGGGAATCCTTGAATTGATCAAGTACAATGTCATAACCGACTGAAACAGCGTTGAGTACTGAAGCAAACAGAATAAGCAATACTACTACGGACTTCTTCATTATAGATTCTCCGCAAGTCTGACAAACATCTCGGGCTTTACCTGCTCTGCCCTCAGCCCTGGGTCGATTCCTGTCCTGGCCAGAATCTCCAATGATTGATCGCGACCAAGAACAGGTGTCAGATTATTGAGAATGATTTTCCTCCTGGAAGCAAAGGACACTTTTACAATCTTCCTGAATTTACTGAATAACTCGCGAGAAACAATCGGCTCAGTTCGTCTCTCAAGAACCACAACTCTTGAGTAAACCGCAGGAGTCGGGTAGAAATCCTCCGGATCAGCATCAAGAAGTGTCCGTACAGTATAATACGGCCATATCTGCAAGGCCAGCTTACCGTACTGCTTTCCCCCATCTAACGTAGACAGCCTTATGGCAACTTCCCTTTGAAGCATCAGTACAGCCTTCTGCACCTGATCAAAACTCTCTTCAAGCATTCTGAACAATATGGGAGAGGATATTGAATAAGGAAGGTTACCCACAACTGTATGAAACGGAAATCCCGGTAAAGTCTCAGGATTCACGCTGAGTACATCACCTCTAATCACTTTCAGAACTTCATCTGAGAACCTTTTCCGCAGAACATCCACCATCTCCGGGGATATTTCTACAACGGAAAGAGATCCGCACCGATCAAGCAGTTTTTCGGTAAGAGCGCCTAAACCCGGGCCTATTTCAAGAACACTTCCGGACGTTGAGACTTCCTCAGCGATTCTGGACGCGATATAACTGTTCATAAGAAAACTCTGCCCGAGTTTTCGATTCGGAATAATACCTGCTTGCTTTAGAAATCGACGTAATTCGGTGATAAACATTATCCTCTGATCTTTAGTGGAAGGTTTATCTTCAAAGCGTAAGCGGCAACTGATTTCATGTCTGCTCCCGGATACCGAACTGCTGTAAGTCTGGTTCTGCAAATTTTCCTTGAAAGCTGAATGAATTCCTGCAACTTATCCCATGCTGAATCACAGTCTGGAACACATATAGCGTTGTATTCTTCCA
>JAUWJE010000073.1 GCA_030607835.1 Candidatus Fermentibacterota bacterium
AAGTGCCGACGATGGCGCAAAACTTCTGGAAGCACTTACGAAAGGCGAGCGGAAGAGAAGAGAGATGGAATCTCCTGTCAGAAGAGCCAGGGAAAAGAGACGCATTATGCTAGAGACGAAAGGGATGAGTCCCTTTGCTGGTCTTAGTGGCATGCGCGAAATGGGCCGTCTAATGCGCGGTATAATGAGGGATTCAATACCCAGGGCTGATGAAGATGAAAATATGGATATTAACGAGGATATGTGTGAGGATGCCGGTCTCCTCGAAGGTCCTCTTGAACTGGAGGAGGGTACAGTGCTTGTGCTGAAGCGACGTGTTCGTCAGAACAGTGGAGGCGATCTGGTTTTAAACGGGGTCTCCGGTTCTACTCTTGAAGTCCTCAGTGAGGATACACCTGACATACGCGTATACCGGGATAACGGTACAGTCCTTCTAAGATGGGATGAGGGTGATCTGGAGCTTAACGTCCCGGAAACGGTAGAAAACTTAAAGGCAAGCATAATGGGCGGAGATATTGTCCTGAATGGTATCGCTGCTTCGGCTGTTATTAAAACGAAGGGCGGTGATATCGACCTTTCAGAGGCTACAAAAGCTTTCAGGGTGAAGACTATGGGGGGAGATATTATGATTACGCTGAATGAACACTGGAGTGAGGATTCAAAGGCTACAACAATGGGTGGCAACATAACTCTGGGAATATCAGAAAACACAAAGGCCAATATTTCGGCGAAAACCTTTGGGGGTGAAATTACCGTCCAGGATGACATTCCCGGAGTAACTGAATCTGGACATCCAGGTGCTTCCAGAGTAAGTATAGACCTGTCAGATGAGGATGATGCCCCTGAACTCAGAGTAAAGACAATGGGCGGCAATATCTCAATTGCCCACTGCGGATCAGAATTGATTGATGAGGAAGACGGGGTAGATGAAGAACAGTTGGAAGATGAGGAAACGGTAAATAATGAGTGACAGTTCCATTCCGCCTAAATGCCCCAGCTGCGGAGACAGGCTTATTGTCGTTAAACTTCAATGCAGTTCCTGTGGTACTGAAGTGAACGGTGAATTCGATGTATGTCCTGTATGTACACTTGAAGGGAAGAACAGGGAACTGTTTGACCTGTTCATGGAAGCCAGAGGGAATCTCAAGGAGGTTCAGAGAAGACTAGGTGTATCGTACCCAACAGTCCGGCAGAGAATTGATAACATGTTCAGTGAACTGAAGGGCGAAAAACCTCCACAGGACCCCGCAGAGGTTCTCAAGAAGCTCAGCGATGGGGAAATAGACGTAGAGACCGCCTCAAGACTTCTGTCCGGGGAGTAAACCGAAGAGGATACCGCATTTCCCCTTTCATGATGCCCCCATCTGCATGAAGTAACTGAACAACTGCAAAGGCGTTTATTGGTGATTACCTGACGAGTGTGTACTTCTGCACCCATGCTGATGTTTGCTGATTTATGGCTGCGAACCTGATCCGATGAAACTGCAATAACACTGTCATACAACAATATACAAGATAATCAATTGGTGCGAAATGAGTCTGAATAAGCTGAATTCCTATAAAAGAACTATATTATCTATCTTAGATGTCCATGTATCAGAGCTGTCCCTCATACGAATTGTTCTAAAACCGCATGAAAGGAATTGTGATCAATATGAGAATAGCATCCCTATTCGCTATAGCACTGCTTGTCGGCATGGCCACAGCAGGATCCGAGGTCTTTACAGAGATCTCTGAAAAGGTGAGTGCTGCATTCGATCAGGAAACCGGTACATTTGCTGAAGGTGCATATGAGACACTTCTGGAAGCTCATACAATGATCGGTGAAGCTCTGGATGAGATTACCGGTGAAAACGAACTGTTTGCGCTGGGTGCTCTTGACTGCGTGGTAATGTACAATCTTGCATGCATCGACGCCATCGACGGAAATAGTGACGAGGCTTTCACATGGCTTTCCGGTTCAGTAGACGCTGGATACGGTGATCCGGACTGGATGCTTGAGGATGAAGATCTTGCCAGTCTCAGAGAAGATGCCAGATTCCAGGAGCTTGTTGTAGCCGCTACGGATAACAAGGAAAAAGACTGTAACGGACCCTGTTCCGACGAAGGTTCATGCTGCGGAAGTGGTGACTGCGAATAATCCGCATATCTATTTGATAATGTATTTGAATCTTATCGACTTACTTATGCGTTCCAGATACATAACCATAGAAACAGGGGAATGGCATCTGCCATTCCCCTGCTGCTTAACAGATTAAATCAGACAGGCTAGAACAGTGTCTTGATGTCTGCCCAGGTGCTTGATTCAAGCGCCGTGGGATTACCGTAGAGATCAAAGAACATATCGCTGTCAAATTCAAAACCTTCGTAATCGATAGTATCCACCCATACACCTGAGCCATCGTTGAACCAGCAGTTGCTGCCGATGTAATTAGTACTGATCATTGCGAAGCAGTTGTCCTCAACATCAGCCTGGACTTCTATCCAGTAAGTTACGCCATCTGAAAGAACCGGATATGCATCCGCGTTGATTGTGCAGGTGGTCTCGTAGACGTCATAAAGTGTGCCGCTTCCTGATTCCCATTCATCCTGAAAGACATTTTCACAGGGAACAGCTTCACTCCATACCTCGGTTGCGCTGTTGGGATCTAAACTGCCATCATCTTCCGAGAAAACGATGTTCATGGTGGTGCCAAGTCCTCCCATATAGATCATCCACACCACAACCTGATTCAGTTCCCATTCACCGGTAAGCACAAAATCATCACAGAGCCAGCGGTCACCGGCACCGTAATTACTGATACCGCCTGTGGCATTATCGAGGACCCACGTCTGTGAATAGGCTAGACCATCGATGCTCATTGGGCCAACACCCTCGGTGTGGTTGCCGATAAGTACCATATCGTCAGAAGTAAAAGCCGTTGCAACGATTATGACGAGAGCAAAAACGTACATCTTCATAAGAACAATTCCTTTCTTTTGTTAAGCTTATTCCATGAAGTACTAACTTACCTTTCATAGCGTGTCAATGACTGTCACCGGTGCAGCCTGAAATCCATCCTCATCGCGCATCAGCATTCCTATCCACCGCATACGTGATTACGGATTCACGGGGAACCACTTGCTTCCGAACTGTTGACCTAGCGGATCATCTGAAGTGCCTGCTCCATATCGGCAATAATGTCAGACTCATCCTCCAGACCCACCGATATCCGAATCAGTGACGCCGATATCCCGGCCTTTCGCATCTCTTCCTCACCCATCGCGGAATGAGTCGTGGATGCTGGATGTGTTGCGATCGTCATGCAGGTTCCCAGATGAGTAGCATGAACCATTAATTTGAAGCTATCAATGACTTTAACAGCATCGTTATAAGTGCCCTTCAGCTCGAATGACAACAGTGAGCTGCACCCTTTCATCTGTTTCTGCGCGACCTTGTTGTATGGATTCGATGGCAAGCCAGGGTAGTTCACTGAATTGGCCTTTGGGTGCTGCTCAAGATAACGGGCCACAATCATTGCGTTTTGGCAATGCCGCTCCATCCGAAGCGACAGATGCTCCAGACCGATTAGATTCAGCCAGGCGTTGAAAGGTGACAGCGAAGCCCCAATGTACCGTATGCAGCCCTTGCGAATGCCCTCAGTAATTTCATCTGGACCGCATATTATGCCCCCCAGAGCAGTAGCGTTACCACAGATGTACTTGGTTGTGGAGTGAACCACAATGTCAGCTCCAAGGTCGATGGGGCTCTGCAACGCGGGGGTACAGATAGTGTTGTCAACAATGAGAGGTATTCCATGTTTCCTGGCCAGCCTGGACAACTCGGGCAGGTCGGCAATGAACAGGTTCGGGTTACTCGGGCTTTCCACAAACATGAATTTCGTTCTGGGTGTTATGGCTGATGCCCAGGCATCCGGATCCTCGGGCGAAGTGACCCAGGTGGCCTTCAAGCCCATACGACTGAGTCCTTTCTGGAACAACCCGAATGTTCCCCCGTAAACCAGATTGGAGGATATGAACTCATCTCCCTCGTCAAGCAGATGATGAGCCAGCATGAAAATCGCTGCCATTCCTGAGGAGGTCGCAATAGCTGATTCAGTATGTTCAAGAGAAGCCATCCTCTTCTCGAAGACCTGAACGGTTGGGTTGTCCCATCGACCGTACGTGAAGCCTGGCTTCTCACCTCGGAATATCTCCGCCGCCTCCCTGGCATCTGCATACGGGTAAGCCACCGACTGATAGATCGGTATTGCCATACTATCAGGTTGGAACCCAGACCGTCCTGCGTGGATTGCATTGGTGTTGAAACGGCGTTCATCCATAAAATTATCTCCATCTCTGATTAAATGTAGTTATTCTGCTGCTAATACCGCGATCTCACGCAGAAGCCAATTCCGATATGTGACCATTCCCTCAATATCAGTGAAGAATATTCCAATAGTTTAAACCTGCGATAGCAGTCGAAACCGTTCTTCGCTCTCTTTCAGGTCAGACACCTGCTTCTGGAGTCCCGCAAGCTCCTCCTGTAGAAGGAATCAGAGCAGCTGTTAGACAGGAGTTCTGGATACTGCCCGAGGCATGAGATATGCAATCCAAAGCTGCTGAGAGATTATTCGCACAGTTGCGCTAGTACAGGCAAATCCCGACATATCCTCATAATTTCCTATTAATATCCTTGGTTATTCATAATGGACTGTCACTGCAGCGACAAGCCTGAATTACTTGGGCAGAATCACACCTGTTCGAGCCTTGAGAGAGTATCATCTCTCCAGTGAGAAAGGGGGAATGGGGAGTACTTGGAAGAAACCGTAACGGTATTTATCCGCCGGACATCAGGTGGATAATGTCTACAGTTGCTCCATCGGGAATTACTGTGGAATCGTACTTGTTCCTTGGGATGAGTTTACCATTTATTCGTGCGATAAGAAGGGGGAAGAGGTAATTCATTTCCTGCAGAACATCGTGTATAGTTTTGCCTTCATACCAGTCGAGTGTTATTCCATTGACAGTTATCATAATTGTTGAACAAGCGGGAACATAAACAGTTCCCGCCTGTTATTCATTTATCCTCCGTGCTTCTTTACAAGCTCGATTACATCAGGGAAATCTATTCCGAGTTCCGTGAGTTTAGCGACAGTTGGAACACCGTCGTTCGTCCAGCCTCTGCGTTTATAAACCGCGTTCAGCAGATGTTCATACTGGGTTTCCCGGAATTTTCGCATACGGGCAACCTTCTCTTCGGATGACATTCCGGAAGGATCGATGCCCACTTCTTCGCGAAGTTGTGTGTCGTACCTTTCCTGACGTGATTCGTATTCCGTAACGGTGACCGGACCGGCAGATCTGTACGGTATTGCGTCATGTTCGCGCCTGCCGAAGCCCATTTTCAGGTTGAATACTCGCTGGAAGTTGTAGACTTTCTCGGACATCCTTATCAGGCTGTCCATAGTCTGGGGCTTTCCAGTTACTCCCTCAAAGAATTCGCAGTACCCCTGAACATGTCCCGGAACTTTTGCCGGTTCATCTGTTTCAGCGTTGTCCGCTGGTTCAACATCATTCCAGGGGAGTTTGCAGAGCCCGCAAAGGCTGAACCATGTTCTCCACAGGGGGAAGTAATGAAGGGCTTCCGCCTTATCCTCAAAGGTTGGTATCTGCTTGTTAACCATATCCATGAAGATGAGCCATGCTTCATCATGCTGAGCGCCTTTAAGGGCAATTCCGTAACCGCCCTGCTGGGCGAGGGATTCTTTTGTTACGTATTCGGAGTACTCCATTCCCTTGGCTTCCATGCCGATGTCATACACGAAGTTTGGATCGGCACCGAAATTCTCTACGAAGTACTTTTTCATATAGCGGATGCCCTTGCCGGCGATAAGACCGAAACCTTCTCCACGGCCTATCTGGTGGAGGAGCTCAAGAGCTGCATCTTTGGCGCCGAAGTGGAGTTCAAGACCTTCGGTTTTCTCAATATCAAGAACACCGGCTTCGTAGCATTCCATAATGAAGGCTGTCATTGTAGAGAAGGAGATAGTATCAAGTCCGTAGGTGTCGCAGTAGAAGTTGTATTCGGCTACGAAATAGGGATCGAAGATTCCCATGTTGGATGACCCGCCCACGGTTTCGTACTCGGGGCCATCAACAAGGACTTTTTCTCCCTTGTAAGGACCGGTCTTCAGTTCGAAGTTCTCGATAGCCTTGGCGCAGGCCATGATGCATCCTAACCAGCATCCGTCAGGTTTTCCCTTTGTGAAGTGTTTTCTGAAGACATCAGAGCTGATTTTCGGAGTATCTTCATGCTTTCCGAAACGGTAGTTCATGACAGGGAGGAGATCGTAAGCGTCCATTATTTCAACGAGGTGAGCGGTTCCAACTCCCCGCATGTCGCACTGTTCCTTATCGAACTTGATCATCTCCTCGGTTATTCTCATACCCGCTTTTCGTATCATTTCGGCGTCGAACGGCTGATTGGGGTCTTCAACCATGGTTATTGCTCCTGTGGGACATATTTCAGCGCAAGCGCCGCATCCAACACAGTGGGGCTGTTCGGAATCGTA
Source organism: Candidatus Fermentibacterota bacterium (assembly GCA_030607835.1). Taxonomy (GTDB): domain Bacteria; phylum Fermentibacterota; class Fermentibacteria; order Fermentibacterales; family JCC-6; genus Aegiribacteria. The sequence continues at coordinate 6,555 of JAUWJE010000073.1, forward strand.
GGGCATTCGAACGGCCCTCTCCGCGCCCCTGTTCATGAAGTTAATGATGTTATCCCATATGCCCTGTTCGCAGACCCTCATGCAGAGGCCGCATAGAATGCATGCATTTGGATTAAGATCGACAGAAGGGTGTTGATATCGGGGCTGTTCAATCCCGGCATTCTTGGCAAGATCCTTGATGACCTGCACATTGGGCCACCTGGAAAGCATCATCTCAAGTATGATTTTCCTGTTCCTCATCACACTTTCCGAAGAGGTGTATACAGTGATGGGTCTTCGGACAGGATAATTACATGAAGTAACCAGTTTTGTCTTTCTTCCGTCATTGACTTCCACAATACAGAGCCTGCATGCCGCATACGGCTCGACCAGTTCACTGTAGCAGAGAGCCGGAATGAAGATGTCAATGCTTCTGGCGGCTTCAAGAATGGTAGTATCCTTCTCAACCGAGACTGATTTTCCATCAATTTCGATTGTAATCATTCCTCTGTCAGCCATTAGAGTACCTCCACCGCGTTGAAGTTGCATACTTCCCTGCAGACTCCACAGCGTATACATTTCTCCTGGACTATCACATGTGGTTCTTTCAGGCTGCCCTCAATTGCATCCACCGGGCAGTTTCTGGCACAGATTGTACAGCCGGTGCAGTTGTCAGCAGTGATGCGATATTCAATAAGAGCCTTGCACTTGAGCGCTCCACATTTTCCTTCCCGGATATGATCTTCGTACTCATCCCGGAAGTACTCAATGGTGCTGAGAACAGGATTGGCTGCTGTCTGACCCAGCGCGCACAGGCTGCTTTCGCACATGTTCTGTCCATATTCCTCGAGAAGCTCGATATCACCCTGGCGGCCATCACCGCTGGTTATCCTATTCAGAATAGTGCCCAGGGCGACAAGCCCTTCTCTGCAGGGAGTGCACTTTCCGCAGGATTCGTCCGTAAGGAAATCAACAAAGTACTTCGCTATCTGGATCATGCATGTTTCGTCATCCATGACAACCATTACGCCAGAGCCCATCATTGAGCCGGCCTCGGTGAGGGTGTCGAAATCCACCGGAAGGTCAAGTCTGTCAGCAGGGAGGACTCCTCCTGAGGGACCGCCCGTCTGAACGGCCTTGAATGTCCTGCCATCGGGTATGCCTCCACCGATATCGTATATGATTTCCCTGAGAGTTATCCCCATGGGTACTTCAACAAGGCCTATGTTGCTCACGTCTCCAACAAGAGAGAAAACCTTGGTTCCCGATGATCCGTTCCATGGATTGTCTGAGACATCACCTGTACCTATGGATGCGAACCATTCGGCTCCCTTTTCCATTATCAGCGGAATATTAGCCCAGGTCTCAACGTTGTTCAGAACAGTCGGCTTATCCTTGTAGCCTCGTTCAACAGAGCGGACATATTTTGCTCTTGGCTCTCCCGGATTACCGGCCATGGAAGCCATTAGAGCTGAAGATTCACCGCACACAAAGGCTCCGGCCCCCCTGTGTACTACGATATCGAAATCGAACCCGGTATCGAATATGTTCTTTCCCAGAAGGCCATGCTCACGTGCCTGATCTATAGCAATGATCAGCCGTTTCATGGCAAGGGGGTATTCCTTACGGATGTAGATGTAC
>JAUWJE010000249.1 GCA_030607835.1 Candidatus Fermentibacterota bacterium
CCTTCTGGCATTGACCTCCAGCCTGCTGCTCTGGTTCCCGTCTCTGTCTTCCCATGAATTGTAGACAAGCTCGCCCTCCACCATAACAGGAGAGCCTTTTCGACAGAATTCGCCGACAAGTTCAGCAGTCTTCCGCCAGGCAATGACGTTTACATAGCAGGTCTTTTCCTGCCACTCGCCGTTCCTGTCACGGTAACGCTGGTTATTGGCGATAGACATCTTTGCAAGGTGTGTTCCGTTTTCCAGAATTCTCGCGTCAGGATCCCTGACCAGATTTCCGGAGATGATAACCTTATTGATATTAGGCATCCTCAGATCCATTAGTGACTTCCACCTCCTCGTTGACATTGTCAAAATCGTCAAACGAATTGACTGCGGTTACTCCCTCATCACCTGAGCGAAGCGTTCCATACCTGATACAGCCCTCGTGAATTCTCAGATGTTTGTCGATTGAACCGATGATATCAGCTTCTCCAGTCCATTTAATGAAATGGTAGATTCCCTCGGTCTGCTTCTTTACAGGATAGGCAAGCATTCGGCGGCCCCATTTGTCAGAGCCTTTGTACTCTCCTTTATTCCCCTCGATGATCTTAACAACACGATCGTGCTCTTTTTCGATATCAACCTCGGGAATACTGGCACTCCATATTACTACAGTTTCATAGTCTCGCAAACTAGAAACTCCTTCCAGGTACGGGTTAAACGCAAGGCATAACCGACCGGAAGGAGAAACAGAACTCATTTGTCTTCTATCGCTTCCGGTCCGGTAACGTGCGTTACTACGGGCTGCGCATACATAAGCGCAGCAAACGACAGGGCAATAATCAGGAAATTACACTCGAAGGTCAAGTCCCGGGCTAACCCAGGTACAGTTTCTGGCTTCTGAAGACAGGATTGGAGGTAACGTTGATCCCAAGATTTCTCAGGCCATTTCCGTCCCCCGGAGAGGGCATATGCGTAAGATGAGCTTCACAACCTCTGAGCTCGATAAGTTTTCTCATAGCGCTTGCTGCCGCTTCAGAAGTCGCCGAACTTACACTCAGGGCGATAAGAACCTCTTCAAGGTCGAGATTGAGTGTTGGAATATCTATTACCTTCTTAAGCTCTCGAATGGATTCGATAGTGGCCGGAGAGAGAAGAAGAACCTCCTTGCTGATTCCTGCCAGCTTCTTGACCGCATTCAGAATAAGAGCTCCCGACGCATGCATCAGATCGGAACTGGTGCCTGTGACAAAGCTGCCGTCTTTTAGAAGGAGAGCCGCGGCTTTTCGGTCATTGATACCTTCCTCGGACTCCTGTGAGAGCATCCTCTCGATAGCAGGCTCCACAACAGACCTGCAGGAAGGTGACAGATCAAAATTACGCATCAGCAGCTCTACTTTCTGTACTGTATCTTCATCCGCCAGCCCCATTAAATATTCACAGCTGTAGCGGAAGTATCTTCTGATAATTTCCTGCTTCGCCGCTTCTCTCACAACATCATCATCCGTTATGCCGAATCCTGCTCTGTTTACACCCATATCTGTAGGAGAGGCGTAAGGACATTTGTCTCCCGTTATTTTTTCCAGTATGCGCTTGAGCAGAGGAAACGCCTCAACATCACGATTGTAGTTAATGGCAATCTTCCCATAAGCGTCAAGATGAAACGGATCCACCAGGTTAACGTCCCGCAGATCGGCAGTTGCCGCTTCATACGCGGCATTCACAGGATGCTTTAAAGGCAGATTCCAAATAGGGAAGGTTTCAAATTTTGCGTAGCTGGAACGAATCCCTTTTCCGTAATCATGGTAAAGCTGCGAAAGACAGGTAGCAAGCTTTCCGCTGCCCGGACCTGGTCCTGTAACAACCACCAGGGGTTTGAAGGGTTCTATATAATCATTCCTTCCATAACCTTCAGGGCTCACGATAAGGTCAACATCAGTCGGATAACCCTTTGTGTAGTAATGCCTGAAAACATCTATATTCCGGCGCTTCAGACTATTCTCGAAAGAAATGGCAGATGGCTGATTTTCAAATCTTGTTATTACAACACCTCTGAGATTAATGCCTCTTGAACGAAAGCCGTCAATGAGCATCAGGGCGTCGGCGTCGTATGTAATGCCGAAATCTCCTCTGATCTTCCTTTTTTCGATATCTCCAGCATAGATACAGAGTATAATTTCCGCCCTGTCACGGAGTTTCTCCAGAAGTCGGATTTTTACATTTGGATCGTAACCAGGAAGAACCCTTGAAGCATGGTGGTCATACATGAGCTTTCCGCCGAATTCAAGATAAAGGCGACTATCAGAACTTTGTACTCTTGAGAGTATCTCACGTGACTGCTCTTCAAGGTATTTCTCGTTGTCAAAACCGATTCCGTAAACCAAGTGAATCCCCCTCCGGATAAGATGTTTCTCTCGAATATCCGATAGATAAGCCTGAATCAGTGAATCGAAAAGGGGCAGGAGTCAGATATCAGCCATGCGCTTGACAAGAACTATAGTCATGTCATCATCCTGAGTTTGCTTTCCGGCGTGATTGAGAATTCCTTCGCGCAGGGAATTTATAAGCTCTATCATTGATTGATTCTGATTTTCCCGGATTACTCCTATTACGCGGTCTACTCCAAATTGTCGATTGTCGCTATCGGGTTGCTCGAAGATTCCATCGGAGATCAGTGCTAAGATGTCGCCTGGTGCCATTTCAATCGGATCAGGCTCCTCGAGCGGAATCGCAGGCATGATACCGACGGGAATAGTTGATGCGGGAAGCTGGTCTACTTCACCTGAAGCAGCATGGAAATGCAGCAAAGGTCCCTGGCCGCAGGCATGATAGGTAATACGATGGTCCTCAGTGTTGAGTATGCCGATGAAAGATGTTATGAAGCGATCTCCCGCGAGATCTTCAACAAGCTGGTTGTTGGCATGTTCATGAAGATCGAACAGATTGCATTTAAGACGAAGAGCCATGCGGATCATGGCGCGGAACTGCGTAACGGAAAGCGCTGAACCAATTCCGTGGCCGCTTACATCCGCAAGAAGAAGCAGTACTCGGCTGCCGTCAAGGCTCAGGGCGTCATAAATGTCGCCTCCAGTCTGATCAGCGGGTTCGTTCCAGCCGGCCAGATCGTAACCGGCAATGTCCGGCATTTCTTCCGGCAGCAGCGAGCG
>JAUWJE010000013.1 GCA_030607835.1 Candidatus Fermentibacterota bacterium
GTCAATTCCTGCTTTATCGAATCGATCAGAGTAATGGAAACACTGGTGGTATCCAACTCCAGTTTCATCTGCTCTGATGAATTACTCATCTCTTCAATCTTCTGTCTTGCGCCGTCGATTGTGTAGCGCTCCTCGTATAGCAGCTGACTTATCAGTTTGATCAATCTGATCTCTTCCGGTTTATAGACTCTGTTCCCGGAATGGCCTTTTGATGGGCTGAGCATAGGGAAAGCAGTCTCCCAGTATCTGAGCACATGAGGTTTCAGCCCGGTCATACTGCAGACTTCACTTATGGAATAGTAAAGTTTTTCACTGCTCGATTCCACCCTACTCCTCCTCGTGTTTGAAAGCATATGACAGTTTCCTCAGCACTCGAGTAAAAATCGATCTTCCAGCATCCCTGAGTTCTCTTATTTCCTTCAACATCTGCTTTGCTTCTTCATGTTCAGAATTCCAGGACAGAGCTTCGTTCAGCGCTCTCTCCGCAAGCTGCAGCTGATCAGCCTGCACATATATTCTGCTGAGTTTTATATAGTTTTCGGGATCATGATACTCAATCTTGCATACGATTTTCATATGATTCACTGCTTCATGATACCTGTTCATCCCGGTCGCAGCGATTGCCAGCACTTTTCTCAGATGAGGGTTATCTGGATGCGTATTCATGTATTTTTCAAGCATTCGCGCAGCCTCCCAGTAATTCCCTTTCCTGCATAATTTCTCAGCCTGTCTTGTGGAGCGCATCAATTTTGCGTCGAGGAGCTTCATGTCGGCTGCCCCGGTTTCTTCATATGCTATTATCGGTTTCGATTCAGGCTTGCCGGAGGTTTCGTCAACTCCAATGAGTTCGTCATACTTCCTGCGCTCATCCGGATTGGAAAGCACATGATAAGCCTGGTTGACAAACATATAAATCTCTGTCAGTTCTGGATTGTTTCCAGTTACATCAGGGTGAAGTTTCCTTGCATAACTGTGGTAAGCATCTTCGATCTCATCGTGAGATGCCCGGCAGGACACGTTTAGAATTTCGTAGTAATTGGTATCTTCTATATTATGAGTCAAGTTCTGCCCAAATCTCTACCTATTTCAGAACTGTAAATCTCCGGCTGGCAGCAAATCCGTTACTGTCAGTCACCCTCAAAATGTATACTCCGGCGGCGATATCGTCCGTGACATTCCATATTAGTGTATTCTCGCCGGAAAGGAATTCTCCGGTAATGTTATCTACAACTCTACCACTTGTGTCGTACACGGTAACTTTCACTCCGGTGGATCCAGGTGCGGTTAGCGTGAATACGGCGCTGGAAACAACAGGATTGGGATAGACAGCGCTAAGTGAAAGTACAGGTTCGATCTCTACACCTTCATCTTCCCCGACACCTACGTATCCAGGCGCGTTCATACAGAGCCAGATGTTCATCGGACGACATTCATCACAGATTCTCTCTATCTCATCCGGGTCATTTTGTGAACCCCAGAAACCGTTATCGCCAACTTCAGGAGTGAAGGCAAGAATGCTCTGCATGCTGTTGCCGCCGTAGCACCAGTCGTTCTGTTCCCCGTTTACGGTGTAGAGAATCTCACCTGCTCTTCCATACTGATAATTATTGGACGAAGTCATCGCGGCACTCCAGGTCTGGAAAGTGCTCTGATCGGGCGTAGGGCTGTTTATATACCCCCAGGGGTAAAGCAGATAACCGCCGTAAGTATGGTAGTTCATGGCTGCGATCGGCTGAATGTCGGTTATGAAATCTCTCTGCACCTGGGTTTCCTTTTCGGAGAATGCAGATAGTCCGCGGTAGGTCTGAGCATAAGGATCCCCACTTGAACCGATATTATCGTAACCCCACATGTATCCCCAATTACGGTTGAGGTCGATTCCATTGCTTCCTACCCAGTTCATGTTCTTTCGCTGATTTCCACCGTTCGGCATGTTGTACACATATGCGTCAGGATTGGCTACAGGCACGAAGTACACAATAGTGTTATCAAGGATCCAGGCCGCCCTTGTGTCTCCTCCATCGTAATTGCTGGCCAGCCATTCTGCGAAATCTATCAGAACCACATTACTGCCAGGCTCACGCCCATGGATGAGTGATGAGAAGTATATAGGAGGCTTGTAGCCACTTCCCACAGGGCTGGTCATCTTTATCATATATATGTCTCTGCTCTGGTATGACTGACCTATTGTTACCGGTGTATCGGCGAGATCCGTGTAGTTAGCGGCAAGTTCGCACCAGAACAGCCAGTTTTCCTCAGGGCTGTAATAATATCCGGCATTTTTGGCGTTCACCGGAAGGAGTTCCCCCCACTCCCTCGGAAGGAGTTCGTAATCCGCAAAACGCAGGGAAAGCTGATCTACCTCCTGCTCGGGAATCATCAGATCAACGTATCCGAGCATGATATTAACATTAGCTACATCGTATCCATCAGCCAGCAGCTGCTGCACTGCACCGGTGGTTATATCGCTGACCCTAACCAGTCTGTCCGCTGAAACAGCGCTAACCAGTATGAGAACCGAGAGTAAGGTTAAAAGTAATTTCAATGTAATCTCCTCCGTAAAGATTGACTTCTATCGGTTTAAGACTTAGTTTTGCCGCCTACCAATATAGATAATATAGTATTCGGGAATATACAGAATACCACATAATTTGTGAAAGGAGTCTCCTCTTGGCAAGGAGCAAGCAATCTCTCAAGCGTCGCAGGACAGATATAGTCAAGGCAAAACGAAATCGCAGCAGAATGAGAACACTCAGAAGCGCCATGCGCAGCGTTCGCGATGCGCAAACCCCTGAGGAAAGGGAAACAGCTTACAAAAATGCCCAGAGTCTCATTGACAAGGCCGGCAGAAAACGGTTGATACACCCAAATAAAGCAAATCGGCTTAAAAGCTCACTCTCATAATCCTACGGGACATGCACGCTCTGGTGCGTGTCCCAATTCCTCCTATAAACCAGCTGCATGCGTTCCTGTCATTCCTGATCTGATTAATTCATGCAATGTGCTTCAGAAGTAATAAGTACAGGATAGATTCCCAAGAAATCCTTCCAAGTTTCCGCTTATCATATATGGTCCATTATGCAGAAAACCTTCGCTGATGCTGGCATCAAGCGAAAAATTGGATATTTCAAAACCAATCCCGAATCTGCTGGTAATCTTCGTACTGACTACAGTTTCCTTCTCACCCTCTTTGAATCTGTTGGTTATGCTGTTGGCTCCGGCTCTAATAAGAAACCAGCTGTTGATTCTCTGCTCGATACCGGCCTTGATGTGAAGAAGATTCAGTGTCAATATTTTATCACCCTCTTCGGGAGAAGAATTATTCACACCTATGAAGGCTCCGGCAATCAATCTTGTTTCAGGCGCAATCATTCTATTGGTGGCAATACCCAGATCTGCGTTTATGGTTGTGATGATAGTGGAATCCTGTATATCAAGCCTCGAGAAATCAGCGCTGATAACAGGAAACATGTTGAAGAAGGCGTGATCCATATGCCCTCTGAGGGAAGCATCGAATTGAAATTCCGTGGTTTTCGAGGATGTTTCGGCAGCAGTATATTTGAGTGAATTGTATTCAGCGCCCAGAGATATGTCGGAATACTCGAATGGAAACGCAAGTCCTGTTCCAAAAGATGCTGAAAACGAATGGTGATCCTTAAAGATATCCATAGGTCCGAAGCCTACTGATTCATTTTCTGTATAGTTCATTCCGACAATGATTCCGAAACTACCGGGATTGTAGAGAACTTCCAGAATGTGCTCATCGTGATTATAAACAGCTCCCCAGCTTATTCCTCTGGAATTTATGACTCCGCCGAACCATCCCAGCCGCCATTTTTCATTACCACCTCCCATGTCCTCATCTGAAACGGAACTTATCGAACAAAACTGGTATTTGTTTATAGTTCCAGGGAAAGCCCACATCTCATTGAAATCGTTCAGGAGCAACCTCGCATCGCCAGTCAGCACTGTCACCCGCGGATCGCTCGCAAATGAGAAAGCAGTGAGTACAATAAGCACAATTATTCCAGTTCTCATATAAACCTCCTGGTCGAGCACAGTATAAACACCATTAAAGTAATCAATGAATGATTGATGGTATGAAATTCATAACATATGAATTACATAGATTAACTGAATTTTCTTTTATCCGCCGAATCCTTGACGATCATCGCAAGAATATTCACATTTCAGCAAATGAAATTTGCTGGCTAGATCGAAAATCCGGGTTCCAGCACAGCATCTTTGGGAATCACGATTATACCCTCCCGAATAAAGCACCGGTCTGAGGAGTATTCCAGTACACCTCCAGAATTTTCTAATCTACATTGATCCCCTATTCGAGCGTTTTTATCAATTATCGCATTCTTTATCAGGCAATCTCTGCCAATCCCGAGCAGAGGAAGCTTCCTGTCAGCGTTTCTGGGATCGAGATAGTATCCCTCCCAGTAATCCGCACCCATGAAGACGCAGTTCTCCATCACGGTTCCGCTTCGAATCTTACCCCGCAAGCCCACTATGCAGTTACTGAGCTTTACTCCGCAGACATCTGACGCATCGCAGATGATGGTTGAGTCCACTTCACAGTTTTCCAATCTCGCTCCGGGTAATGCTCTTGCTCTTGTAAACAGTGGAGAAAAAGAAGTGTACATGTCAAAACTTGGGTCAGGTGAGGCCATATCCAGATTAGCTCGGAAGAAACTGCTGATACTTCCGATGTCAGACCAGTATCCATTGAACGGATAGGACGATACATTGAATTCATTTATGGAATCGGGGATTATCTCGCGACCGAAATCTATAACATCAGGCTCTCTACCCAGAACCTCCTCAAGCACGTCAGGTGAAAACATGTAAATACCCATACTTCCAAGGTAGGGCATTTCATCAGTCAGCCCCTCCTGTGTACTGATAAGCTGAGGTAGATCAGCAGGAGAAGGCTTTTCACTGAATTCAGTAACTACGCCGTCTCTGCCAACTTTCATGATACCAAGTGATGGGGCTTCACTTGCCGATACAGGCTTTGTGGCAATTGTTATGTCAGAGTCATTTCTGATATGATATTCCGCAAACTTGTTGAAATCCATTCTATACAACTGATCACCCGACAGAATCAGCACCAGATCAGGACACAGATTCCTGATGTATTTCAGACTCTGCCTGACAGCATCAGCGGTTCCCTGAAACCATTCCCTGTTTTCTTCCGTCTGCTCTGCTGCCAGTATGGAGACAAAACCATCCGAAAATCTGTCAAATCTATACGTTCGGGCGACATGCCTGTTAAGGCTCTCACTGTTGTACTGTGTAAGAACGAGAATATGTCTGATTCGATCATTAATGCAGTTGGAGATGGGAATATCGATCAGCCTGTATTTCCCGCCGATGGGAACCGCAGGTTTGCTCCTGTCTCGAGTGAGAGGAAAAAGCCTGGTTCCCCTGCCACCTCCGAGTATTACGGCAACAATTCTACTCATAGCCCCTCCTTGATATGCGCTGAAGAAATAGAACTCCACGGGAAGAATGAGTCAAGAAGCATATTACCACTATATCAAACTGAATATTAAGTATTATTAATTCAAATCTTGACATTTCTAAAGATTTCATTATAATAACTTTAACATTCAGGAGGTTCAATATGGATATTGGAAACGCAAGGTGTCCTGACTGCAGCAGACCAATGATGCCGATTGCATGTGAGTGCCAGGACTGTGGAATACGCATGGAGGGTAATTTCACTGTTTCGATACTCTCCCAGCTGTCACCTGATGACCAGGCTCTTGTTATAGCTTTCATGCACAGTTTCGGATCCATCAAGAAGATACAGGATCTGCTCAATGTCAGTTATCCTACCGCCAGGGCGAGAATCGCGGATGTAATCAAAAGACTTGATTCAACAATGAGTGTTCCGGATGAACAGGGGAATAGAATTCTCGAGAAACTTGAACGGGGAGATATCTCTTTCGAAGAAGCAATGGAGAACCTTTAAAATGCCGGCATGGATACTTCTGCTCAGAATACGGAATTTCATGATTCCTATTCCCTGGTTCATTATATGGATACTTCCACTACCTCTTATTCTCATTACTTCGATTGTTGGATATCTGGCCAGACTGAGCGGTTTGAATAATTACATCTTCAGTCTTCTAAGTGAATCATGGAGGATTCTGATGCTGATTATGTGCCTGCATGGAATAGAAGTACGTGTAGATACCGATGAAGAGAATATTCTGTTAAAATTCATCTAGACTCGGATGAAGTGAAAGGAGTGAACAATGGAAAGCAGTTCACAAAAAAAGATTCTGGAAATGCTCTCGGAAGGTAAGATTACCGTAGAAGAGGCTACAGCGCTTCTCTCCAAGCTTCAGAATTCTGATAACGACATGGAAGATTCGGACGTCGTGAAGGATCAGGATATTAGAGGAAAAGCACCAAAATATCTGCGTGTCCTTGTTGATTCAGCAGACGGGGACAAAGTAAATATAAGAGTGCCTTTAAGTCTTATTAAAACGGGGATCAAGCTTTCTGCGCTTATTCCAGTTGATGCGGTCGCCAAGATAGGCAATTCGGGATTTGATCTTTCTCAGATCTCACAGCTTCCAGGTGATGAACTTATCGAAGCTCTTAGGGAATTACAGGTCGATGTTGACAGTGCCAATGGTGACAAGGTGAGAGTTTTCACCGAATAAAGTAAAGAGAAGGTAGCATGAAGATTGCTCTTGCCGGAAAACCAGGTTGCGGCAGATCTACTCTTTTCAGAGCTCTTGCGGGATCCGCAGATGTGGATACCGGAAAACCGCTCACTGTTCAGGTGCCCGATGATCGGCTCGATTATCTTGCTGGCATCCATATGCCGAACAGAAAGATAAACGCAACAATAGTATTCTACGATGTCCCTACTCCCTCGTTCTCTCCAGGGAACATGGCAATAATGAGAAACGCTGCTGTTATAACAGTGGTACTGGACAATTACGCTCTTGGTGATCTGGAAGCGGAATTCTCGGAGGTGGAATCCGAACTCATTCTCTCTGATATGAAATTCACCGAAAAACGACTGGCGCGGCTTCTTAAGGAAAGCAGGGGGAAATCCAGGGAAGCGATTCTTCTTGAGCGGATACTTGCACATATGGAAACAGGACAGCCACTCAGAACAATAAGTCTTGATAGTAATGAACTCGATCTGCTCTCCCCTTACGCTCCTCTATCCCTCAAACCCCTTCTGGTTGTTCCAAACAGGATGGGGGAACCTGTAACCCCGGAAGATGCTCTTCACGAAGGGGTATTGTCTCATGGAGCTTCCCTTCTTCCAATAGACGCAGGTCTGGAACTTGAACTGACTGATATTGAAAGTGATGACAGGCAGGAATTTCTCGAGTCCCTGGGTTACTCATCAAGTGGTCTTTCCCGCCTGATCAGAGAGACCTATTCCGCACTCGATCTAATAGTTTTCTATACAATCGGAAAAGATGAGGTCAGGGCCTGGCCATTAAGAAATGGGGCAACAGCTCTTGAAGCGGCTTCAAGCATTCACTCTGATTTTGCCAGAGGTTTCATCAGAGCGATTGTAATGCCATACGAGTTCTATCACGAATTTCCTGACAGAGCAATACTGAAGGACAGGGGTGAATTGCTGATTGAAGGCAGGAATTATGTGGTTCAGGATGGTGACATAATAGAGATACGCTTCAATGTCTGAAAGTCAGAGTGAAGACGGAACACTCCTCACTCTGCTCATAGTTTTAGCTACTTTTCGCCATTCGTGTACGATCTGACTTACTTCCGCCGCTCCAAGAAGAATCACGCACTCCCAGTAAAGCAGGAAGAACGTTGCCATAAGTCTGGCCATTGATCCGTAAACTACTCCCCATCCTGGATTACCGATCACCCACATATATATTTGAGTTCCAAACCCGGTGAATACTGTAGCGATTACTGTAGCAAGAAATGCCTGCCCCTTACCCACTTTCCTGTTGGGAGCAGCCTTGAAGAGAGTGAAAAAGAGCAGCATTGTAAATGAGATACCGAGAATCTGAGCCATTCCTCCACCGGTCAGATGTCCTATAAGTGGCCAGTGTGATACAATATCACCAAGGGGACTGTCAACGACCAGTTTTGCCATTGTGGAAAAGATAACCGCTGATATAAAACAGACCGCTACAAGAAACGCAAGGACAAAATCATACAGCTTTCCCAGAACGACATTCCGCCCTCTTGGAACATCGAAGATCTTATCAAACGCTGTTCGAATAGTGCCGAAAAGTCTGCTTACAAGCCAGAGAAGAAAGAGAAAACCGATTATTCCCGGAATACCGGCATTTCCCGAAAATATTGCACTTTCTATTTCATCTCTTGTAGATGCGGGGATAAGGGGATTCGCGGTATCAAGCCAGTTTTGTAACCCCTGCTGCAGTTCGACATCCTTCTGAAGAGCAATCCCGCTTAACATCAGAATCATCAATCCAAGCGGCAGAATTGTTATCAGGACATTGAATGAAATAGCGGCAGCAGAGAAAAATACGCTGTCATCATTCCATTTATTGTATAGCCGTCTTCCAAAGAATCTGAGAAAAAACCAGGACCTGAAAAGCAATCTTCTGGAAAGCGTTACCAGATCCCGAAGCCAGCAGTGGATTCTATTCCGGAGAATCAGAATTATTCCACCGTAACACTCTTGGCAAGATTTCTGGGTTTATCAACATCACATCCCCTGCTTACCGCAATGTGGTATGCCAGAAGCTGCAGAGGAATCACAGTCAACAGCGGCACGAGCATATCAGATGTTTCAGGTACCCGTATCACCCAGTCGGAAACCGATTCAATATCGATATCTCCATCTGTGGCAATTGCGAGTACTCTGCCATGCCTTGCTTTAACCTGCTCAATATTCGAAATGACCTTGTCATACGCAGCGCCTTTTACGGCAATAACTGCGATAGGCATCATTTCATCGATTAGAGCAATAGGACCATGTTTCATCTCAGCCGCGGGATACCCTTCAGCATGAATGTAGGATATCTCCTTGAGCTTCAATGCACCCTCGAGTGCGACCGGATAATTAACTCCCCGTCCCAGATAGAGGAAATTACTAACGTATGTGAATTCTCTGGCTATTTCCGCTATTTCACTGGAGTTATCCAGGATTTTCGCTACTTTCTCCGGTATGGCTATGATCTGCTGAGCGAATTCCAATCCCTGTTTCCTGTTCAGAATATTCCTTGCCCGACCAAACGCCAGAGAAATCAAAGAAAGGACCATAACCTGCGAAGTGAAAGCCTTTGTTGAAGCAACTCCAATCTCGGGGCCGGCATGAATGTATACTCCGGCATCGGTTTCCCGAGCGATAGTTGAGCCAACAACATTAACAATACCCAGAGTCCTGCATTTCCTCTTTGCGGCCAGTCGGAGAGCTGCAAGTGTGTCTGCTGTTTCACCACTCTGGCTAATAACGATCATTACAGTACCGGGCGTTAGAACAGGATCTCTATATCTGAATTCTGACGCGTACTCCACCTGCACCGGAATCCTAGAAAGTGCTTCTATCAGGTACTTTCCGATCAGCGCAGCATGCCAGGAAGTACCACAGGCAGTTATGACTATTCTGTCAATTGATCGCATCTCTTCTTCTGACATGTTCAATCCGCCGAGATGAGCTGTACCCTGTTCAAGATCAAGCCTGCCTCTGAATGCATTCGAGAGGGATTCGGGCTGACTGTATATCTCCTTGAGCATGAAGTGGGTATATCCATCCTTCTCAATTTCATTAATATCCCAGTCCACATACTCAATCCTCTCACGGATGAGCGATGGGTGACCGTTATCCGATGATATACCCTTGAGATCTATTTTTATGACCTCGCCCTCCTCAAGGTAGATGACTTCGCGGGTGTGGGAAACAATTGCGGCTACGTCACTGGTCACGAAATACTCACCATCACCGATACCGGCAACAAGAGGGCTTCCGTAACGGGCAGCAACGAGAGTATCGGGTTCATCCGCGGACAGAACTACAATACCATAGGTACCATGCACCCGTGCGAGTGCGTCCTTTACAGCAGTGAATAGTTCCTACCCTTCCCGACTTCCTGGCTTATCAGCATTGGCAATACTTCTGAATCCGTATCTGTTTCGAAGTGTACTCCTGCTTTCTGGAGTTCTTTTCTGAGAACCTTGTAATTCTCTATGATCCCGTTGTGGACCACGAAGATCCTGCCCGATTCATCAGAAAGAGGATGTGCGTTCCTGTGGGATGGTTCTCCGTGTGTTGCCCACCGTGTATGAGCAATTCCGACTGTAGATGATGCAGCGTTTCCAGGACTGATTGCTTCAAGTTCACTTACGCGTCCCTGGCATTTCCTGCAAACGAGTTCATCGGGCAGTTGAAGAGTATACCCTGCAGAATCGTATCCTCGGTACTCAAGCCGTTTCAATCCTGCGATGAGCACTTCCCTCGCGGGTTTATTGCCTACATATCCAACTATTCCACACATATATTCTCCATTACTTTTCTGAAAGACCGGAAATCCTTTTCAATAGCATCTTTGCTCGCATTCTCAGCGATAAATCTTACCACAGGTTCGGTACCCGATGGTCTTATATGCATCCAGCCTTTCTCTCTTATATACCACAGACCATCACGGATATCATCTGCCTTACCATACTCCTTCTTAAAACCTTCGATTACCCGTTCAAACTCCTCAGTCAGAGCAGTCTTATATTTGAACATTGAATAAGATGGAAAACTGTCGACCCAGGATCCGATGGTTGCACCCGGATTGCTTCTGAGGAATGATACAACGCAGGCCATTGCGACACCACTATCACGACCCGCATGACAGACCCTGTCGATTACTCCGCCATTCCCCTCGCCGCCTATCAGGGCATCCCGGAGTTCCATTTCCTCGACAACATTCACCTCTCCAACCGGACTGCGAAATACACGGCAGCCATGTCTTTCCGCGGCGTCTTCAGCAAGCCTGGACGTAGAAAGATTAACAACAGCATTTCCGGGTCTTAAGCTAAGCACATAATCCATTGCCAGAGCAACAGTATAATCCTCTCCGATAATTCTGCCGTTCTCATCTATTATTGCCAGCCTGTCCCCATCCGGATCGAATGCAAATCCAATGTCCGCTCTCTCTCTGACAACCTTCTCTGACAGCTGTTTCAGGCTGTCCGCATTCGGCGCGGCATTTCTTGGAAAATCACCAGCCTGCGTTATGAATGGATTGATAA
Organism: Candidatus Fermentibacterota bacterium; assembly: GCA_030607835.1. GTDB lineage: Bacteria > Fermentibacterota > Fermentibacteria > Fermentibacterales > JCC-6 > Aegiribacteria. Next base: position 11,230 of record JAUWJE010000013.1, read on the forward strand.
CAACAGAGTCGATTCCAAGTTCCTCCAGAAGTTCGACTGCAAATACAGCTGCAGCCCCACCGGTCACATCAAGAACAGCCTTAAAACGCTTCCCCTTCGAGACTATCCACGGGATATTGAGTATCGTTTCAATGTGTCTCCTGATGGAACCAGGTTGTTCAGACGGAATTCCAACGGATTGATAATCGACCCAGTTCACCTCTTCATCAAGTATGCTCATAAGGCGGGATCTAGCGTCACTCCGCAGGAAAACACCGTCAGAACCAATAAGCTTCAGAGCATTCCATTCCCCTGGATTATGGCTGGATGTGATAGAAATACCCCCACGGACCGATTCATCCATTGCTTCAAGCTGAACTGTGGGTGTTGGCACAATTCCCAGATGAACAGGATTACATCCAACAGCCATAAGACCTGCTGATACAGCGGCTTCAACCGCTGGACCACTTCTACGCGTGTCACGACCGATAACGATATTCCCTCTGCCGGAAAGAACGCCGAAAGCGGAAGCGAATTCCGCGGCATTCCTGACAGTCAGAGATCTGCCGAATATACCCCTGATGCCGGAACCACTAATAATAGGCTTCATAAATTATCCCTGAAAAGTTGACTGGAGCCGGCGAACGGAATCGAACCGTTGACCTGCGCATTACGAATGCGCTGCTCTGCCAGCTGAGCTACGCCGGCTCCGAAACCAGACATATTAATGGTTAGCGCGAAAACCGTCAACGGTCTCAGAAAACAGACTCCTCACTTCCGAAAATACTGACTGGAAATGTAATGCAGAATTGCGAGTTGCCCAGATCCGTCTCCGCAGCAGGATAGACAGTTGATGCAGCTCCATCAATGACAGCGTTATCTGTCTTCAGGTCAGCAAAGCATCGTCTGTATTCCAGTCTTCCTGATATCGGTCCTACAAGGACGACCTCAGCACCGATTGCGAAAGTAAAACCTGCGGCACTTCCATCAGCTTCAACGTACTCTCCGAAATCATCAGAACCACTGTACTTACCAATGATATAAACTCCTCCGACTCCGGCAAATACTGAGAAATCCTTCATGAGTTGATAGCTTGCGAGCGGCATGATGGAAATGAGAAAAGCACTGAGTTCACCATCCCATCCAGTCGGAGAGGAATTCTTCCAGAAATACTCTCCCGTTACTCTGAAATCAAGAATTCCCGGAGCATCGATATCTACAGCGAGACCTATTGAAGTTCCCGGCGTCAGAAATTTTTCTCCATAGCTGACATCCACAGGCTCAAGATTTGAGATCATAGGACCTGCGCTGACGGAAATCCCGTCCGATGCGCAGCTATCGGGCACAGTTAAGAGAAGAACACTGAATGTTGCTATAATCAGAGTCAGCCTGATCATTCATTCTCTCCTGAAAATTCTTTCCGGATATGATTCAGCAATCCTCCATCCGCAAGGATCGAGAGCATTTCAGGTGGAAGAGCGGGAAAATTAAATGCTCTGCCTCCAATTCTGATGAGGCCACCTACAGGATCAACTTCGACTTCGTCTCCCTCATTATAGGCTTCAACCGCTTCAGGACTCTGTACAAGAAGGAGTCCCTGATTTATCGCGCTTCTGTAGAATATTCTCGCAAATGACTTGGCAATAACCGCTGTAACGCCCACGTATCGAAGACCAAGCGAGGGTTGTTCTCTGCTGGATCCGCATCCGAAATTCTCTCCAGCGATTATGATATCTCCGGGTTTTACCGACTCCGCAAAGTCTGAATCAAGATCCTCCAGCAGATGCTCGCGGATCTCAGGACCTGTGGAACAGGTGTATGTGTATTTGCCCGGAAAAAGTAGATCGGTATTGATATCATCCTGTTTGTAACAAAATACGGTCATTACAGCACCTCCCGGGGATCAGTGATTCTACCGGTTATCGCAGATGCGGCTGCCGTCTCCGGGCTGGAGAGGTAAATCTCTGCATCCTTCTCACCCATTCGACCCTTGAAATTCCTGTTTGCTGTGGACAGACACCTCTCATCAGGCGCCAGAGCCCCCTGGTGAGCGCCAAGACATGGACCGCAACCTGGAGGAAGAATCACTGCTCCAGCAGTGACAAAGTCCTGAATAAGTCCCATCTCCATAGCTTTCAGGTACTCCTTCCTGGATGCGGGACCTACAAGCAATCGAACATCGCTATGAACCGTACGCCCCCGCAGGATTGAAAGAGCGGCTTGAAAATCCTCTACGCGTCCATTTGTGCATGTTCCAATAAAAACCTGATCTATTCTTGTTTCGGGAAGCTCCTGAATCGGAATTACATTATCAACCTGGTGCGGACAGGCAACCACGGGAACAATATCAGCAAGATCGTATTCAAGCGATCTTGCATACTCTGCATCATGATCACTCCAGATTGCTGCGCTGATGTCAACTCCTATAGCTTCTAAGTACCTGTTAGTTACCGAATTAGCTGGGAATGCGGCAATCTTGGCACCCATCTCGATTCCCATATTAGCGATTGTCATTCTATCGCAGATTCTCAGACCGGCCACTGCGGAACCATTGAATTCCACAGCCATATAATTCGCCCCGCCAGCTCCGATATCACTGATAATTGTAAGAATAAGATCTTTTGCGGAAATACCGGTGGTGAAACCGCCGGTAATATCAATATTAATCGTTTCAGGTACTCTGAACCATGTTTTACCGGTTATCCAGATCCCGGCTGCCTCAGTCCTGTCAATGCCCGTCGCAAAGCAGTTGAAGGCACCATAGGTACATGTATGGCTGTCACTGCCGACAACAATGGATCCAGGTTCAACAAGTCCCATCTCCGGCAGAACCTGGTGACATACACCCGTCCCGATATCATAGAAATGTTTGATATCCTGCTCACGAACAAATTTCCTGATTTTTCTGTGACCGATAGCATTCTTGCTCGAAGCAGCGGGAATGACGTGATCAAGTACAATGGCTAGTCTGTCCGGATACCGTACTTTACTGCCGGGGACTGTAGCTTCGAATTTTCCGATTATCGCGGAACTGGTATCGTGCGTAAGTACATAATCAGGTTCCACA
>JAUWJE010000276.1 GCA_030607835.1 Candidatus Fermentibacterota bacterium
GTTCCCGGATATCTTCCTTTATGCAGCCCGGGAGCTGAATACTCTCCCAAAGTACTGCCTGGTTCTGGAAGATGCAGAGAAAGGTATACTTGCCGCTGAAGCTGCGGGTATGAAAAGCATCGCTGTTCCAAACATATATACAGTGCATAATGATTTCTCGAAGGCTACAATAGTGCTGCCTTCACTGGAAGATGTGACTCTCGAACTGATTGAGGAGCTTTAGCCATTATGTCTAATCGTCCATTTTTGCCTGGTCCATGTGTGAAACAACCACGTCTCGGTCACCGGAGCGCTCAACATCCTGATGACAGTCGTGATGCTGGGCAGCTCGATCATCCTCTTCTGGTCCCTTCGCCGCAAAAAGTGCAGAACTCAGGCTAGATCTAGGATCTTCACTTTCTGAAGAATTAAGGCTGCCTAATTCCATGTATCGAAATCTGGATTCGACTTGACATAAATAGACGACCGGTCTATTATCAATTTTCAAGAATTATCTTGAAACACATCCGGAAAGGAAGTTCTTATGAACAGAAACAGCTTTCTGGTGATTCTGCTTACACTCATGCCAATAATGCTGGCATCCGCTGATGTGGTTACGCTAGAACCCATCAAGGACGCTTTCGTTTGTGATTGCATGCCTGGTGTTACGAATCCATACGCTGGCAACCAGTACCTTGCCCAGGGCCAGGTTACTGCATGCTACCACAAATCCTTCATCGAATGGGATCTGAGCAGTATTCCGGCGGGTGCCACCATCGACAGCGCCGAGTTCCGCATCTACTGTATTCAGATGAGTGGAGGCGGTTCCGGTCAGATGGTTTACTACCGCGTCATCGAGGACTGGAGCGAAACGACTGTATGCTACAATAATATGCCGGATTACACTCAGGATGGCGGTATAATACTCCCCACCTGGCCCTCATCGAGTTCCTGGCATTCGGTAGATGTCACCGACTTCGTTATCGGCTGGTTCAGCGAAACGACTGACAATTACTGTCTCCACTGCGGAAGCCAGAACACCAGCTCTACGAAAGATGCCATTTATTCCTCCTCAAGAGTCTCGGCAACCTTCCGACCCCGTATGGTGGTAACATATACGACCTCGTCCGCCCTCGAAACTTCTACCTGGGGTGGCCTGAAAGTTCCGGAGTAGTACGCATGGGATCGACTCAGAGAATGCTGGTCCTGCTGACTGCTGTCCTTCTACTCGCCATCCAGGGATTATCCGCAGGTGGATGCGATCCCGATGATCCAGGAACCTGTCTGGAGGAGACTGCATCGGACAGTCTGGAGACTGTTCTCGAAGGGTGCTCTCCGGTGGATGCGGGTTCGATTGGATGCTGCGGGATGGACCTCCCGCCGTTGCCTGAAGACCCGGAGACCGTAGAAGAGGACCCCAAGGAACCCAGCTGATCAACGTCTGTTCTCACAGTAACGAAAATGCAGAATCCCGATCACTCATCGGGGTTCTGCTTCAGATGCTGTCCGGCCTCACTTCTCCGGCTTCAGGTAATCATCTTTCTTACACTAATAAGAACAACGGAAATCAATCGTACATGAGTGCCTGGTTCAATCTGAGAAGCGGCAGATCAACTATAAGAAGAGAATCAAGCCCTTCAATAGAAGGGAGACCTATCATGATAAAAGGATTTTCCGGTTCATCTCGGAGAAGGATGAAACTCTCAGGGTCAAACCAGAAGCCATGTGTCCAGAGCCAGCTGTCGGTTGAGACTGTTGACGGAATATCAAGGTTATTCCTGATAAGCTCTTGAAAAACCGAATCCATCTGAATAATGTTTTCAAGATTGAGCACCGTTCCATCCATCAGCCATGTGCGATAGGCGCTGAAAAGAGATACTCGTTCTGGATTCCGTATCAGTTTAACATGTATCAATCCGGACACCCATGTGGATCCCGAAACGAGAAGTTCCAGCACTCTTTCCTCTGTGGCACCTGCTTCGATAAGCGATGGAACAATCTCAGCAGGCAACGGGGCTATCCAGAAAAGCGTATCCACGGTCTCCGAATTGACAGTCAGGCATACTCCCTGAACAAGGTAATGATGCGGAATACCACCGGCAATGTACGTTGAATCCATACTGATAACAGTCAGAACTGAATCTGATAACTCTTCCCCTGACGGATTGCTTTCAAGTATTTCAGATGATTCCGCAGGAAACTGCGCCATAGCAATCAGAAAAAACAATAGAACAGTCATCTAATTGAAGACTCCTTCTTCTCTCAGACTCAGGGTTTCGCCATCAGCGACGATCATGTGGTCAAGCAGCCTGAATCCGAGACTTTTTCCAAGATCCCTAAGGTTTCTTGTAAGTCTGATATCCTCCTGGCTTGCTCGCTTGGCTCCGCCTGGATGATTGTGAACCAGTATAACACCGGTAGCGCCTGTTGCAATAACCTTCTCCAGCAGATTCCTGGGATGTACCGCTGCCTTATCCACAGTTCCGAATTCCAGAATACATTCAGTAATCAGCCTGTTACTCGAATCCAGCAGAAGGGCAATGAGCCTCTCTTTCCTGAGAGCACTCATTTTAATTTCAAGATATTTTCTGACTTTCTCAGGACTGTCAATAACCTGTGTGCCTTTCTTTAACTTGAACGATTGTGTCGTGATGGA
>JAUWJE010000118.1 GCA_030607835.1 Candidatus Fermentibacterota bacterium
CGCCTCATCCCCGGCCAATTTTGCAATCGTGACTCCAGCCAGACCGGCGACAGACAGATAAATGTTGAGCAGTTCTTTCGGAAGAGGCCCGGAAATCCTATGGCCTGCCAGCATCACGCCTATGGTCTGGTTTTTCTGACTTACAGGTAGAATTGCAAGTGAATACTCTTCAGGTGTATTGATTTGATGTGTCGCCAAAAAGCCGCTCTCCAGCACCTCGACGACAATTCCTTTGGTCTTGACTGTGAATATGCTTTCACAGGGAACTTTAACAGGGAGGGTCCAATGATGCCCTGCTATCTCCCCATCTGTTCGGCGCTCTGCAAAGCCTACCAGGTCTGCTCCGAAAAAGCTGACCATCACTTTTCCGATCTCACTCCATGCATCCTGCTGTGTGGTTAGGCTTGCCAGATACTGAGCTGTTTTGATGAATGCGTCCAGGTATTGCTCTTGGTTAAACAGTTGTTTTCCCAAACGTTAACTCCCCGCCATCGGTTCAATGTAGAGGTTTTTAAAAAAGATATCCTCGAAATCATCGCATTGCGCCAAATTGATAATCTTTACCTGCTCTGTGAGTATTTCAAGACTCTTGGTCGCTTCAGAAGAAAGCAGGAACCACTCGCATCCAGCAAGAGCCGTGTTCCCGCACAGTTCGATGAGATCGGTCTGAATGTTGGGCAAGAGACCAATGTCCTGGGCATTACCGACGTTCAAAAACTGTCCAAAAGCACCGCCAATGCAGATTCGGTGCAAATTCCGGGAACCCATACCTGCCTTTTCCAACAGAATGTTAATACCAGCACCAATAGCAGCCTTGGCGCGCTGAAATACATCAACGTCGCCTTTCGTCAGGTAGAGATTCTGCTCACCTTCCACCAGCTTAAAACATTCCCCGGGAACATTTGATGTGAACCGGCCTGTTTTGCCAAGTCTACCCGATTTCACCAGATTGGCTATGAGATCTATCAAGCCTGAGCCACACATACCACGCACTTTGCCATCAGCTATTACAGCGAAATCGAGTTCTCCATTTTCAAGACTGACACGATAGACAGCCCCGGGTTCAGCGGGTATGCCGCAACTTGTACCACTGCCCTCAAAGGCAGGACCTCCGGCCGCAGAAGTCACCCACAGGGTTTGTCCATCCCACAGGGCGATCTCGGAATTAGTACCAAAATCAATGAGAAGGGCGCCAGCTTCGTTTTCAGTCACGCGTGTAGCCACAACACCAGCCAATAGATCTGAGCCGACGAAACCGGCCAGAGGCGCAATGACCTCTATCCTTGCTCGTGGGTAGATGTCCCATGAGACAGCCCAGGACTCCGTATCCTGCGGCAGACAATCAACGTAGCTCATCCAACTGCTGGGCTGAAGCAGCATACCGTAATTTCGTCCAGATAATAACGTCAGCATTGCCGTATTGCCCACCAGGGCGAGACGGGTCACTATTTTTAGATTGATTCCTTCCCTGGTAGCAATGTCCAGCATCGCCTCACCTATTGCCTCAATTACCTGTTGACGCATTGTCTGAGCCTGAATTTGAGATTCAGATGCGGCCACTAGCCTTGTCATTATGTCCGAACCAAATCTCATCTGAGGGTTCAGGCCATAACGTCCTGCAAGCCGTTTGCCGCTTGAAAGCTCAAGTAGTGAAAGGCTGATACGAGTTGTTCCCAGATCCACTGCTACACCATAAGGGTGCTCTACCTCTGATTGAAATTCTCTCAGAGTCAGGGAGGTCTTGATACGCCTCACCTCATCTTCCTCTGCGAAAAGGCTTCTCCAATTGGATTTTGGAGCAGGCTCAAGAACCACGATTCGCAAATCATCCTCTGGCATTACCTGGCATGCCAGGCGAATTCCTTTTTCAAGTCTGGCGCTGCCCAGAAGAGTGTACTCATTCGGCGTTGGCTCATTCACTTTCCCCGCTTCAATCTGCACGCGGCAGAAACCGCAAGCCCCTGACCCCCTGCATCCCGAACGAACCCGGCTTTCGGTCGCATCCAGAATATCTCGGAGAGATCGGCCAGGAGTGAATGGGATACGTCGTTCGCTTTTTTCAATCTTTGCAATTAGCAGTGGCAACGGATTTTCTCCTCTATCGTGTGGCTGAAACCATAGCGGCAATGCTTTCCGGTTTCGATTCCGGAGGAATCTCACAGCCAGATGAAAGGATATAGCCACCACGGTCTGCAAACAAGTTCAGTAACCTGGCTGATTCGGACGCGATTTCCTCAGGAGTTGCCTCGACAAAGGAGAGGGGTTTGATGTTACCATCAATGCAAGTCTTAGGGAGCACTTGCTGAGCGGCCAGGGGGTCAGCATTGTAATCTATATTTGCAATATCCACCCCGGCCTGGGGATAGTAGGGTAAAATGGGGTCGGTTGGGCCAGCAATGTGCAACCAGTTAGCTTTAGCACCCGCTTTCTTGAAAGACGCGAAAACTCTTGTAAGACGAGTAAGCTCGAACTCGCGGAAAAACTGGTGTGGGATGACCGCTGGTGAAGCAGAGGGATCGAACACAATTGGCAGATGCGCCCCTGCCTCGATTTGTGCCGTCCCAAACCGTATGATCACGTCTGTAGAAAAATCCAGCAGACGGTCGAAACTTTCAGGCTTATCTATCGCCAGGTAGAGAGCCTTCTTGATGCCAAGCAGCTGTGTTGCCAGGGTAATCGGTCCCAATACGCAGCCGACTACCAGCACCTCATCACCGACCTCCCGTCGCAGGATTGTCACAGCTTTCAGCAGCTCCGGCATACGACCTGCGTCATAGGGATCAGGCACAGAGAGACTGTCCAGATCGGTGATTTCAGAAAGTGCATACGATTTGACGAAAGGATAATTGTCTACCCGATACTCTAAAGCAGAGCCAACAGCCTCTGTCTCGACATTTACGTCCATTACTGCGAAGACCGCATCATAGCCGTAATGTTCCAGGGCTTTGATCTGACAACGCGCAAGCAACTCCCCATCCCGGACATATTCTCCAAGAGCGACACCGGTCAGGACGGCAGCATGTCCAAAGATCTGAGCGATCACCGGCACACGATCAGGGGTTTCAAAACTCACAGCTGCATTTATCCGTTCAATGCTGTTCATTATTTCACCTCCAAAATCTGGTCAATATAATGTACACCATCGAAGGCGGTCTGGGCTACGAAATCAACATTCAAGCTCTCAGCAGTAGCCTGTTTCAACGCCGCTCCACCCGCCATGACTTTGATATGTCCAAGCCCCCGCTCGGACAAAATGGCTGTGACTTGCCGCACCTGGGGAATCACAGTGGTGATTAAACCGCTTACACCAATTGTAAGGGCCGCTTCTTGCGCTGCGGTGTCAATCAGCTTCTCAACCGGACAATCCGTACCACAGTCAACAACCCTGTATCCTTTTGCTGTCAGAACTATTCTAAGGATGTTCTTACCCAGGTCATGAACATCCCCTTCCAAAGCCCCGGTAACAACGATCCCTTTTGTGTCGGGTGGCGAGCCATCTGTTGGATACAGAACCTTCATAACTTCCATCACCGCCCGTCCGACGAGCATGATTTCAAGCAGGTTGAATTGCTCCACGGTACACTTGGCGTCCAGTTGAGTCATTGCAGATTCTATTCCCTCAGTAACAATCCGTTCGGGTTTGACATCATTCTCCAGGAGCTTCCTGCTCTCTACGACAGCCAGGGATTGATTGCCTTCAAGCAAGGCTTCTAACAGCCGATTAATGGTTAACTCACTCATTTCGCTCTCTTTGTTGATCTATATAACGGCCTATCCAACCGGCTTATACAGACCATAAGCGTTAGCGACAAACATTGCGTCCGAAGAATAAAGAATGCTGTATTCGTGTTTGAATTTTGAGATTGACCTCTAGGAAGGATAGTCATCATTTAACACCTTAAGGATAACAGTCATCGTATCCTCACTCCAACCCACCATTACTAATCACAGAATTGGGTTATTCAGAACCTAACATTCAATTCAGAAGGCTGCAACAATATGCATATCATTGTTCCTTGAGGAGAGGAAATTCAGCAACCTTGTCACCGCAGCGGAACCAGAAGAAAGCCCGAATAGCATAACTGAACGGAACAGCATACAAGCTCCCATCTGTCTTCTGTGGCTGCCTGGTTTTCTCTTAAAGCTTATTCGGATCGAGCACACGGTCGAGCCAGTTGAATATCCGCTCATTCGATACAACGATAGCTCCCATCTGGCAGTGCTCGTCGGCACCGTCCTCCTCGGTGAAGAGGATATATTCCTTCATGCTCCGGAGAGAATCGTAGAGCATCACTGCCTGTCCGTGGATGTTCGTGTCGTGTTCGGAATCCAGTACGCGCATTTCGCATCTGATATCGGCGACGCAGCCCCTGAGGGTATACGCCCTCATCATCCGGACCAGCTTACTGGGGGAATCGGCATCGAAGGTCCACATGCCATTGCTGTAATACCATTGGACGTAGAGATTCTCCTCCATCATACCATAGATGGTGCTGTCATACTCCAGCGAAGCCTCTTCGTCATTGAGAATTGAATCCAGACCGGGGGGAGTATTGCTGAGGATGCTCTCGTACACACTGTAAAGCCCGCCGTTGGCCACACATGCTGTGATCCTGTGCTCTCGGGAGACTGCACGGGGCGCGAAGTAACCGCCCATGCTGTAACCGATCAGGGCGATCCGCTCCGTGTCAACAAAGGGAAGCTCAACGGCATAGTCGACCACGGGGGTAACTACTGATTCCCAGTCCGGTCGGAATGGGATGTGTTGCAGCCGGATGACCTCGCCCTGCCCGGGACCCTCGAACAGGAGGCAGTTGTAGCCCCTCTCGACAGCGGATAATCCAATGCTGAAGTAGAGTTCCTCTTTGGTCCCGTCGAACCCGCGGTGCGCCACTATGAGTGGTCTCAGCTTTCCGGAATCGTCCACAAGGCAGAGATAACCTGGAAGGTTACCACCCTCGAAGGGGATCTCAACCGGGAGTATGGGACGATTTGAGAGACCCGCTGCAGAAAGGAAGGTATTCCTGCTTCTTTCCCAGGTCTCAACGATCCTCGGATCGTTAGGGTCGGTACGGAGGAAGAACTCTGCGGTCCTGTAGTACCCTGAGGCCCTGAAGTAGCACTCCCTCGCACTGACGGTATGTTCCTGAGCCAGGAAGCTGTCCGCTTTAGCTTCCACCCTCTCTGCAGTGGTCAGCCACTCCGAGTACCAACTCTCCGTGTCTCCATCCACGATCCTGCTGCAGGTACTTAGACATTCACCGATGTCAGCACCACCACTCATCGTATATCCTATGGTCCTGATGGCCTGAAAAGAGAACTGCCCGGTCTCGAATATCAGCCTGGTCGCATGGGTATTGAGCTGCAGGAGAAACATGCAGACAAGGGCAGGAAGGAATATCGATAAACGGTTCAACTCGTACACCTCCACTCGAATCAATCACTTGAAAACTGGATTTTCTGCCATTCGAAAGTTTCCTCTCGACAGCGCTCATCTCTCTCCTGTTTTCCTCTGTCTGAAGCGAGAATACGCAGGGCAAACCCAGCCTGTCAAGCAAAGAGTGAATGCTAATCCGCTTATTCAGAAGTATGCATGGCGCGTAGTCTGCATCGGGCTCGCAGAACAGCTAATAATCATGACTGGCTTTCATCGGTGGGTGAAAGAGAGAAAAACAGATATAATTTGAATAAGCTGATTTTGGACAAATCAGCACTGAGAAACCGCTCCAGAAGATTGTGGCTCTATCTGATAAGACCGAGCGATCCCGGAACCGTTTTAATCAGAAAAGTGACGATACTGAACTGCCATTTAACCAGGAGAAGGTATGAACAGGGACAATAGAGCTGTAGTTCTTCTCAGCGGCGGCCTTGATTCCGCGACGACTCTTGCTGTTGCGAGAGCTGAGGGTTTCGGGATATACGCCCTTTCTTTCAGTTACGGTCAGAAACATTCACCTGAACTCAGAGCCGCCGCTGACATTGCAGGAATGCTTGGAGCTGAAGATCATATAACAGTGGCTCTTGATCCCTGTCTTTTCAAAGGATCCGCGCTTACCGGTACCGGGAGTATACCGGTAAACAGAGCACACCCGAGAATCCCCGAGGAGATACCCCCGACTTATGTTCCTGCACGGAATACAATTTTCCTTTCAATGGCTTTGGTATGGGCTGAGGTGCTAGATGCAGGGCATATTTTCATAGGCGTCAATGCCCTGGATTACAGTGTTTATCCTGATTGTCGACCGGAGTATATCTCCGCTTTTCAGAGTCTTGCGGACCTTGCGACGAAAACAGCGGTTGAGGGTTATCCCACAAAGATGCATACCCCGCTTCTGAATATGACAAAGGCGGAGATTATCACTTTGGGCCTCAACGTGGGAGTTGATTATTATTTGACGCTCAGCTGCTATAATCCAGCCCGTGA